>NZ_JBUDPI010000294.1:0-4784 GCF_054919635.1 Halochromatium sp.
GTCGGGGCCGTCGAAGTTGATCGCCGCACCCCAGGGTGTCTGATGCCGCTCGTTGAAGAACTGGGGGGCGTAGAGGTGCAGATAGTTGCCTTCGGGTCCGAAATGGTTGTAGACGACGTCGAGCAGGATCATCAGGCCGCGCTCGTGGGCGGCCTGTACCAGGGCCTTGAGGTCCTCGGGGCGGCCATAGCTGGCATCAGGGGCGAACGGCAGCACCCCGTCGTAGCCCCAGTTGCGCTGGCCCGGAAACGCCGCCACCGGCATCAGCTCGAGCGCGGTGACGCCAAGCTCGGCGAGCTGATCCAGTCGCTTGGCGGCGCCGGCAAAGGTGCCCTCTGGTGAGAAGGTGCCGAGATGAAGCTCGTAGCAGACCGCTTCTTCCCAGGGGCGCCCGCGCCAGGGCTCGCCGTCTGGCCAGCGGAAAGCGTTTGGCTCGATGATCTCGCTTGGGCCGTGAACATCGGCTGGTTGGAAGCGAGAGGCCGGGTCTGGCACGGTCTGCTGGCCGTCGACGCGCTCGCCGGCGATGCGAAAGGCATAGCGCATCCCCGGGCGAGCGCTCGCCGTCGTGAGCTCGAACCAGCCGTCGTCATCGCGGTTCATGCCGATGCTTTGCTCATCATCGGTGGTCATGCTGATGCCTTGCTCGTCATCGCCGTCGAAGAGTCTGAGTACGACCTGACCGGCCTCTGGTGCCCAAAAGCGAAAGCGGACGCCGCCGTCGGACAGGCATTCTGCGCCGAAGGGCATCCGGTGTTTCGAGGTCGACATGGCGGGCTCCCTCTATGGCGTTGGGTATGGCGTTGGGCGTTTGCTGTCTCGGTTGGCTGTCTCGGTTGAGACTGACTCGAGCTAACATTGAGAGTGGACGCGCGCCGGTCTGGATGCGCCCAATGCGGCCTGCACGCTCGGCTCCGGCAGGCTTTCCGAGGTGGAAAGCATGCGCTGTACCAGGCGGATTACCCGGTGGATTAACAGGCGGATTGCTGCCGCTATGCCAAGTGGATTGCCGCCCTTAGCAGCACTGCGCTGGCCTGGTCAATTGCTGCCCATGGACCGCGTCAAGGTCCGCTGACTTCCAAATCGCCGCCTAAACTGGCGCCCAATCTGGCGCCCAACCTGGCGCGAAAACGGCTTGAAGACGGCGCCTCCGAGCGATTGCGCCGTTGCGCACAAGCCCGGCGCATCGCAGGTCGGCGTCCCTGACGCCTAGCCGAGATGCATCGATGCGGCAGGTCGATTTGAGCCGCCTTCTGGTTGCTATGCACCGCTATGGGGGTGCGTCTCGTCGAGCGAGCTGCCTGGAAGCGAGCCGCCCGGATTGGCCGCTGCGAAGGTCTGTAGGGTGAAGGGTGTTGGTCCAACCATTGCAGCGACTGATGGCATGACCCTGAGCCGATTCCCGATACAGTCTCCGCTGACACCTGCGATGCCGCCGCAGGGTCGACGCAGGGGCTAACCTGCATCCTTATGCCTGACCTACCTGATCTCGAGACCTCCGCCGCCGATCCGCTCTGGTACAAGGACGCGATCATCTACCAGACCCACGTCAAGGCGTTCTTCGATACCGACGGCAACGGCACCGGGGATTTCCGCGGCCTGACCCAGAAGCTCGATTACGTCCAGGCGCTCGGGGTCAATACGCTCTGGCTGTTGCCGTTCTACCCATCGCCGATGCGCGATGATGGCTACGACATCAGCGACTACCGCAACGTCCATCCGGCTTATGGTAGCAAGCGCGACTTTCGTCGCTTCATCAGTGCCGCGCACCGCCGTGGCATTCGCGTGATCGTCGAGCTGATCATCAACCACACCTCCGATCAGCACCCCTGGTTCCAGGCTGCGCGCCGCGCACCGAAGGGCTCGAGCAAGCGCAACTTCTACGTCTGGAGCGACGACGATAGCCGTTTCTCCGAGACCCGCATCATCTTCACCGACAGCGAGGCCTCGAACTGGACCTGGGACCCGGTTGCCGAGCAGTACTACTGGCACCGGTTCTTCTCGCATCAGCCCGATCTGAACCACAACAACCCGCAGGTGGTGAAGGCGGTGATCCGCGTGATGCGCGCCTGGCTCGACCTTGGCGTTGACGGCCTGCGGCTGGATGCGATCCCTTACCTCTGCGTGCGCGATGGCACCAGTAACGAGAACCTGCCCGAGACCCATGCGGTGATCAAGCAGATGCGCGCGGTGGTCGATGCGCATTACGAGAACCGGATGTTCCTGGCCGAGGCCAATCAGTGGCCCGAGGACGTGCGCGATTACTTCGGCGACAGCGATGAGTGCCACGTCGCCTACCACTTCCCGCTGATGCCGCGCATGTACATGGCACTGGCCCAGGAGGATCGGCATCCGGTGGTCGAGATCATGGAGCAGACCCCTGACATCCCAGCCGATTGTCAGTGGGCGCTCTTCCTGCGCAATCACGACGAGCTGACCCTGGAGATGGTCAGCGATCGTGAGCGTGATTACATGTATCAGACCTATGCCAGCGATCCGCGCATGCGGGTCAATGTCGGCATCCGTCGGCGGCTTGCACCGCTGCTTGACAACAATCCGAACAAGATCCGGCTGATGTTCAGCCTGCTCTTGTCGATGCCGGGCTCGCCGATCCTCTACTACGGCGATGAGCTTGGGATGGGCGACAATATCTATCTGGGCGATCGCGATTCGGTGCGTACCCCCATGCAGTGGACGCCCGACCGCAATGCCGGCTTCTCACGTGCCGACCCGGAACGGCTCTATCTGCCGCCGATCATGGATGCGGTCTATGGCTATCAGTCGGTCAATGCCGAGGCTCAGTCCCGCTCGGCCTCATCATTGCTGAACTGGATGCGGCGCATCATCGAGGTGCGCAAGGCGCATCGGGTCTTCGGCCGCGGCAGTATCGAGTTCCTGCATCCGGGCAACCGTAAGGTGCTGGCCTATGTGCGCGAATCGACCGATACCGACCCGATTCCGGATGATGCAAGAGACAAACACGAGATCCTCCTCTGCGTTGTCAACCTGAGCCGAGGGGCCCAGCCAGTCGAGCTGGATCTGGCGCGGTTTCAAGGGCGCGTGCCGATCGAACTGCTGGGCCGCACGCCGTTTCCGCCGATCGGCGAGCTGCCCTATCTGCTCACGCTCGCGGGCCACGGCTTCTATTGGTTTCTGCTCTCGGATGAGGCCGATGCCCCCTCATGGCATGACGAACGGCTGCCGGCACCGCGGCTAGCGACGCTGGTGCTGCCCGAGGGCTGGAAGAGCTTACGCCCGGATCGAGCCAAGCGCCCTGAGCCGGCGCGACGGGCACGGCGACTCCTGCAGGACCGGGTGCTTCCGGGTTATCTCGGCAACCGTTTCCAGACCCTGTCGGGGGGCGGGCAGGGGACTGCGCTGGGTGGTGCGCCACTGTCCGCGGTGCAGCTCAGCGCCATTGAGGCCTGGCGCGACTGGCTCTTGGCCCTGATCAGCGTCGAACTCGGCGATGGCCGCGAAGCGCAGTTGCTCTTGCCGCTCGGGCTGCGCTGGCAAGACGATGGCGCCGAGCTCAACGCAGCGCCACCGGCAGCGACGACGCTTGCGCAAGCACGCCGCCATGCGACCCCGGGCCAGCTCTGCGATGCGCTCGCAGACCCCCGATTCGTGCACGCGATGATCGAGCTGATCGGCAGCGGCGCGCAGACGGAATGGGGTGATGGTCTGCTCTCGGCGCAGCCCACCAATGCCTTCGGGCGCTTGACCGCCGATTGTGCCGGGGCCGAGGTTCGCATCCCGCCGGAGGATCGCGGTCACAGCGCCGCACTCGGCGATCAACTGATGCTCAAGCTGTTGCCTTGCGCTCCCCGCACATCAACCAGGACATCAACGAGCGCGTCCGCCAACGCATCGAGTGAAGCATCAACCGCAGCATCGGCAAGGGGCTCAGGCGAGTCAGCAGGGAGGGCACCGACGGGCGAGGAGGCGACTGCGGTCGAGCCTGCGCTCGACCCCAACATCCAGATTCGCCACTACCTGCATGAGGTGGCCGGCTTCGCCAATACCCCGGCGCTGGCCGGCTGGCTCAGCTATGAGAGCGATCAGCAGCGAGGCCGCTGCACCTTGGCGATTCTCGAAGAGTACATCCATAACCAGGGCAACCTGCGGGCATTCACCCTTGAGCTGCTGTCCCGGCTCTGTGATGCCTATGGCGAGCGCATCGACGCCTGGCAGGCCGATGCAGCCCATCTGAGCTACGAGACCCTGATCGACAACCTCGGACGCCGCCTCGCCGAGCTCCATCACGCACTGGCACGAGAGGATGTCGGCCGGGCCTTCGCGCCGGAACAGGTCGACGCACAGGAGCAGGCCACCTGGGCTGCCTCGATCGCCGAGGACTTGGAGCGGACACTGGCGCAGCTGGAACACTTCGAGGAGGAACTGCCCGATGAGGTCCGACCGTTGGCCACGGCACTGCTGGCACAACGCGCCGAGGTGCTGCGGTCACTCTCCGATGGCGATGGCAATGGCAATGGCAGCGGCGATGAAGAAGCCGATGCTGGCGTCGATGCTGGTGCTGTTCGTGATGGCGGTGCAGGTGCCGCTGGCTGCGCTGCGCTGCGCATTCGGGTTCATGGCGATCTGACGCTGAGCCGGATGCTCGTGGTCGAAAACGACATCTTTTTCATCGACTTTGGTGGTGACTGGCAACGCACAACGGAAGCGACAACTGATAAGCAGAGCCCGCTAATCGACGTGGCCCAGGTCCTGCGGTCATTTCATGAGGTTGCCGACGCGGCGATTCAGGCGGTCTGTATCGACCC
>NZ_JBUDPI010000295.1:0-4755 GCF_054919635.1 Halochromatium sp.
GCCTTGCAGCATCTCATCGACCCCGTCGCCGACCATATGGATGCCGGCCACGCGCTCGTTGTCGCCGACACAGACCAGCTTCATCGCGGTGCGTGGCTCGCGCTTGTTGAGCGCATATTTCATCGGCGTGAAGGTGGTCTGATAGATAGTGACCTTCTCGCCGGTCTCGCGCGCCTGTGCCTCGGTCATGCCAACCGCGCCAGCTGGCGGATGGGCAAAGACCACGGTGGGGATGTTCTCGTAGTCGAGATGCCGCTCGGGCTGGTCATTGAACAGCCGGTCGGCGAGCCGACGTCCCGCGGCGATGGCCACCGGCGTCAGCGGCGCACGGCCGGTGATGTCGCCAAGCGCATAGACACCGGCCACATTGGTGTTCTGATAGGCATCGGTCGGGATAACGCCGTTAGGCAGGTGCTCGATCTCGGTTGCCTCGAGGTTGAGGGCGGCGGTATTGGCGCGCCGACCAACCGCCCAGAGCGCGGTGTCGAACCCGGTCAGCGCGTTGCCGTCCCGGTCGATCACCGCGATGCCATCATCCCGTTGCTCGAGCGAGCCGACCGCGAAGGGCAGGTTGAGCTTGATCCCCTCATGCTCCAGGTTGTGCTTGACGGTCTCGCTGATCAGCGGGTCGAAGGTCTCGAGCACCTTTGGCTCGAGCGCGACCATGGTGACCTCGGAGCCGAGCGAGTTGAGGATGCCGGCCAGCTCGACGCCGATATAGCCGCCGCCGATCACGCAGACCCGCTTCGGCGGCTGCTCGAGCTTGAAGAAGCCATCGGAGGTGATGCCGAGCTCATGGCCCGGCACGGGCGGCACGATCGGTTGTCCGCCGGTGGCAATCGCGATGTGCTCAGCGCTGTATCGCTCGCCATCGACCTCGATGGTCTTGTTGTCGACGAAGCGGGCCTTGCCCTTGATCAGGGTGATGCCGAGCCTCTCGACATAACCGTTCCAGTACTCGCGGATGCCGTCGATCATGCCGTCGCGACCCTTGACCAGCGTCGGCCAGTCGATCGCCGAGATCTCGGCCTGAACGCCCAGCTCGGGCGCGTCGCGCACCGATTGGGCGATCTCGGAGGCATACCACATCAGCTTCTTCGGCACACAGCCGACATTGACGCAGGTGCCGCCGATCAGATTGGATTCGACGATGGCGGTGCGCTTGCCGTAAGCGGCGGCCTTCTCGGCGATGGCAAGCCCGCCGCTGCCGCCGCCGATGGCGATGAGATCAAAATGATTGTCCATAGGGGTCTCCTAGTCTGAATGGTGTCCAAACGAAACAGCCGCTAGGCAGATGCACCAGCGGCTGTCGGTTCCGATCCAAGCGCCCGTGACGCTAGGCACTAACCTGGTTCAGACAAGACTCAGCGGTTGGCCATCCACTTCTCGAGGTCGTCAGAGCCACCGATCTTGGTGCCATTGATGAAGACCTGGGGCACGCTGGTCGCATTGGCGACGGCACGCAGGGTCTCTTCGGTGTAGTCCTTGTTCAGCACCAGTTCCTCATACTGCATGCCGGCATCGACCAGCATCGCCTTGGCCTTGGCGCAGAACGGGCAGCCGGGGCGGGTGAAGACGGTGATATCGGCCGGCTTGGCGGCATTCGGCGCGATGTAATCGAGCATGGTGTCGGCGTCGGAGACGTGGAAGGGGTCGCCCGGCTCCTCCGGCTCGATGAACATCTTCTCAATGGTGCCGTCCTTGACCAGCATCGAGTAGCGCCAGGAGCGCTTGCCAAAGCCCAGGTCGTCCTTATCGACAAGCAGCCCCATGCCCTCGGTGAACTCGCCGTTACCGTCCGGGATGAAGGTCAGGTTCTCGGCGTTCTCGTCCTCCTTCCAAGCGTTCATGACGAAGCCATCATTGACCGACATGCAGATGATGTCGTCAACGCCAGCGGCCTTCAGTGCCGGTGCCAACTGGTTGAAGCGGGGCACATGGGTCGAGGAGCAGGTCGGGGTGAAGGCGCCAGGCAGCGAGAACACGACCACGGTCTTGCCCTTGAACAGGTCGTCGGTGGTGACGTCCTTCCAGTCATGATCGGTACGGGTACGGAAGGTGACGTTCGGGACTTTCTGGCCGGTGCGATCTTGCAGCATCAGGGTTACTCCGTGCGGGGTTGGGTTGAAGCCAATGTCGATAAAGGATTTGAGCAGGGCGTTGTCCGGCTCGGCTCACAGAATGGGGCAAAAACCGCGCGCATCCAAATGGATTCTTCGGATGACAGCGATCGGGATTACCGATCACCCCCTGCTCTTGCGGTTGCAAACCACTATCGTGGGCATCGTTTTCGGCCCAAACTGAGGTCAATGCGGAAGGCTTGACCAAAAGAATTGGCCCTGCCGGTCTCCCAGGCAGGGCCAATCTAGACTGAGTGAGCGATGCCGCCGCTCGAAGGTGACCTTGCGAGCTCAGTAGCGCTGTCTCGGGATGGTCGACCCGCTAGGCGGATTCGAGCACTGGTCTGGCGACACCGATCACCTCCGGCGGTCAGGGGCATGGCGATCGGGTCACCAGGACAGACTTACGCGAGTGGTTGAGCGGGCATGACGACCGCTGCACTCTCGCCCTTCTTCTTGTCACCACAGCTCTTACCGTCGCCGGCGACAGCGCTACCGGCGCCAAGGATCAGGGTGAGACCGAAAAGCAGGGCCGTCGCCAAGGTTGCAGTACGCAGGTTCATGAGCATTCACTCCACGCGATGATCGCGATTGATGTTAATCATGGCGGGATGTCGCGAGGACATCTCCGACGTCAGATAGATAAGACCGACGGCTGTGCAGCGCAACCCCACTGTCATTGCCGAATCCTGTTGCTCAGGTGATCACATCTGGCTCGGTGCGGCCAGTACGCGCCTCGATCTGCGCTAGCTCACGAGCGATCAGGATCAACGGCGCGAGGGCCTCCTGCACGGGCCGATCGTGGCGCGCGCTGTCGGCTTCGTACTGCTCGATGTAGACACGCAACGTCGCACCCTGGGTGCCGGTGCCGGAGAGCCGCAGCACGATCCGCGAGCCGTCCTCGAAGCCGATGCGGATGCCTTGATGCTTGGCGACGCTACCATCAATCGGGTCGGTGTAGGCAAAGTCATCGGCAAAGGCGACCTTGAAGTCGCCGAGCTGTTGACCGGGCAGGCTCGGCAGCAGGATATACAGGTGCTTGACCAAGCCATCGGCGGCCGTGCTGTCGACGCCCTCGTAATCGTGGCGGGTGTAATAGTGGCGCCCGAAACGACGCCAATGCTCGCGCACGATCTCGGCGACCGATTGACGCTTCACCGCGAGCAGGTTGAGCCAGAACAGCACCGCCCAGAGACCGTCCTTCTCGCGCACATGGTCGGAGCCGGTGCCGAAGCTCTCCTCACCGCAGAGGGTGATCTTGCCCGCGTCGAGCAGGTTGCCAAAGAATTTCCAGCCTGTCGGGGTCTCGAAGCAGGCGACGCCGAGCGCCTCGGCGACACGATCCGCGGCTTGGCTAGTCGGCATCGAGCGGGCGACCCCGCTGATACCCTGCTTGTAGCCGGGTGCCAGCTGCGCATTGGCCGCAAGCACGGCTAGACTGTCGCTGGGGGTGACAAAGAAGTCACGTCCGAGCACCATATTGCGGTCGCCGTCACCGTCGGAGGCGGCGCCGAAGTCGAGGGCCTCTGCGCCGCTTGTGAGCTCGACCAGCTCATGCGCATGGACGAGGTTCGGGTCCGGATGATCGCCGCCGAAGTCCTCCAGCGGTATTCCATTCATCACAGTGTCGGGCTCGGCGCCAAGGCGATGCTCCAGGATCTCGATGGCGTAAGGGCCTGTGACAGCATGCATGGCGTCGAAACGCATCCTGAAGCTGCCCGAGCTGAACAATGCTTGGATGGCGTCGAAGTCGAACAGGCTTGCCATCAGGTCGGCATAGTCGGCGACCGGGTCGATGACCTGGACCTGCGTCTCGCCAAGGCGGCACTCGCCGATCTGATCCAGATCGACCGGATCGGCCTCGATGATCTGGTACTGGTCGATGCGCTGGGTGCGCTCGTAGATGGCGTTGGTCACCGATTCCGGCGCCGGTCCACCGGCATCGATATTGAACTTGATGCCGAAGTCTTCGCTCGGCCCGCCGGGATTATGACTCGCCGAGAGGATGATCCCGCCCTGGGTCTGGTACTTTCGGATGATGCAAGATGCCGCTGGTGTCGATAGGATGCCGCCCTTGCCGACAAGCACGCGCGACACGTCGTTCGCCGCCGCCATGCGCAGGATGACCTGAATGGCCTCGCGGTTGTAGAAGCGCCCGTCACCGCCAAGCACCAGGGTGCCACCACGGAGCTTGATCTGGGTGTCGAAGATGGCCTGGACGAAATTCTCCAGATAGTGCGGCTGCTGGAAGGTGTTGACCTTCTTGCGCAGCCCCGAGGTCCCTGGCTTCTGGCCATCGAATGGCGTAGTGCTGATGACAGATGCTTGCATCGACATAACCCTTGATTTTGAGTTGGTTTGCCTCTAACACAGCGGCGCCGGCGAGGCCTGAGCACCGCGATTGTAACGAGAGCGGCCGGCCCGCGACTGATCAAATGACAACACTCAACCCCTAACCACAGGTGATCGACACCCATGACCGTTGATGCCCATAAGGAAACCCTCGAGTTCAAGGCGGAAGTGAGCCAGGTGCTGGACCTGGTGATCCGCTCGCTGTACTCGAACAAGGAGATCTTCCTACGCGAGCTGATCTCCAACGCCTCCGATGCCGCCGAGAAGCTGCGCTTCGAGTCGC
>NZ_JBUDPI010000296.1:0-4749 GCF_054919635.1 Halochromatium sp.
CGGCAGAAGAGATTTGGGCACTGTTTCGTGAAACCGACCGCAAGTTTAACGAGGCCAACCAGCAGCTGACGCATCGCTTCGAGGAAACCGACCGCAAGTTTAACGAGGCCAACCAGCAGTTGACGCAGCGCTTCGAGGAAACCGATCGCAAGATCCAACAGCTCAGCGAGCTCATCGGCCGCCAAGGCAACCGGCTTGGCAACTTCGTCCAGGAGATGGTCCGCCCGGCGGTGGTGCGCCTCCTGCGCGCGCGCGGTCTGCCGGTGCACCAAGTGGCGCCCAACCTCAGCGCCTATGACGACAACGGCCAAGTCATCGCCGAGGTCGATCTGCTGGCGCTCAATGCGCAGGTTGCCGTCGCAGTGGAATGCAAGTCCCATCTCAGCGTCGACGACGTCAACGAGCACCTCCAGCGCCTGGCGCAGTTCAAGCAGTGTTTTCCGCAATACCGTGACTATCAACTGCTCGGGGCTGTCGCCGGCATGGTCGTGCCGGATCAGGTCGGGCGTTATGCCTACCGCAAAGGTCTCTTCGTGCTCGCCCAATCCGGACAAGCGATCGAGATCCGCAACGACGCCGGCTTTCAGCCCAAGACCTGGTGAGGCGCCCGCCACATCATCATCGTTCCAATCCTGCGTCCCGGTGTTCGATGTCCTAGAGCTTCCCCGCAAGCCTGGCCCGTCACACGGCGCTGCGCGAGCCGACCATGAGGGTGAATGGTGACCCGTCCCGGGTTTTTCACCGTCCCGGTTTTGGTCCCGGTACCCAACAGCGCATTAGCCCGGCCTACGGAGACGTTGGTGCGAACATTGCCTGCAGCGTGCGCAAGGTCTTATCGAGTGTCGCCGCATGCAGCGTCCCAAGGCGTTTAACCAGCCTGGCGCGGTCGAGCGTCCGGATCTGATCGAGAACGATGAGCCCCTGCTTACCCTTGAAGGTGACAGGGACGCGAAAAGCCGCCGGCCGCGAGCCCGTTGCCATGGGAGCCACGATCAGGGTTCGCAGGTGCTGATTCATCTCATTCGGCGAGATGACAACGCATGGACGGGTCTTCTGGATCTCACTGCCCACGGTCGGATCGAGCTGCGCCAGCCAAATGTCTCCCGTCTGCATCACCAAACCAGGTCATCGTCTCCTTGGTTGGCAAACTCCGGCCAGACCAAGGCATCCTCACCCTCCTGGGCGAGCTGTTCAGCATCTTTCGCCCAGCCTTCTCGTGGATGGCGGCAAATGGGGCGGATCTCGATGACCCCGTCGCGAACCTGGAGATCCGCAGCACCCTCAAGCCCGAGCTGGGCCAGAATCGGCTTTGGGATCAGTACACCCCTAGAATTTCCCATCTTGCGAATGGCGACTTCCATCTTGATAGCCTCGGCAGAGATCATGCGGAAGCACAATGTTAGCACACCCGGACTTGCGGCGCTGCGCGAGTCGACCATCGACCCAAAGGCCATTAATCCTCAGCCCGGTTTCCATCCTCAGGCTGACCCGGCACCGCAGTCGCCACCAGCTCAACTCGGACTCAACTCCGCTCAGAGCCGCCGAGCTGCCCGTCCAAGAGGCTACCATGCGAGCTGTCTTCAGGGCCAGGTAGCCGGTCTAGTCAACACTCAGGCTTCCGGAATCGCATGCAACACCAAATCACCAATACCTCGCACTTCCAGCACTTGGTTGGTCAGATCCCCATCGCAATTAGCTTCTGTATATTGGATTGCTTCATACAATCTGGCCCATTGCGCAACGCGATCAAGACCCGCTTCGCGAAAGGCAATGACACCGGGGTGCAGATCGATATTTTGCGCCAGGCTGATGAAATCACCGACATTGACGGTGACGACGATCTGGCTGTGCTTGTAGGCGTACTGCCAGATCTGACGATCCGGCTTGCCCTGCAGACCTACATGAATCACAGCACTGGCTTCGATGCCCTGCTCATTGGCCCAGCGCGCTAACAGCGGCGAGAGGTTCTCGTCAATCAGCAGCTTCAATTGCGGTCCGTCGCACGGTCAAGGGCTTCGCCGGCCGGCCTGGCGCTTGGCCCATGCGCGCACTCAACTGCGCATACCGTAGGGCCTTGTCGTCGAGCTGCGGGTAATCTTCCGCGATGTCGGCGAAAGCGACACCTGCCCGGAACTGTTCAACCAACTGCGCCAGCGGAACTCGCGTTCCCTTGAACACGGGCTCGCCCGAACAGACCGCGTCGTTCTGATCGAGCAGCGACGCACCGCGCCGAGCGATGCGCAACGCCTGTTGGGTGCTACGGACAATCTTGGTCAGATCCAGCGTCACCGGCACTTCGCCTGCGCGCTTTAGCCTGCGGCCCTTGCGTGCCCAACCGCCCTCGGCATGGTGTTTTACCGTCAGCACGGCATACAGGGCGCGCCGATCGTCCGGGCTCAACTGCAGGCCCTCGGCCTCCAGCGAGCCCTTCAGCTTGAAATACAACACCTCGCGGAAGGCCAGACGATGCCGCCTGCGACCATCGGCGCCAGCCTGCTGATGCAATACGCGTGAAAACTCCTGGCGGAGTTGCTTCGGGTCTTGCGCGGCTGCCGCGGCCGCGATGCGCGTCTCATAGGTGGCCAACATTGGAAAGCCTTAAATATGACTCATGATGTTGCATATTTTTACAGGCTCAACCGGTTTAAACAAGCCAATCGTACAACGCTCGATACTCTGCGGCGACCACCGCATAGGAAAACCGCGCCACCGCCCGTTCGCGCGCTTGGGCAGCCCGTTGGCCACCGAATTGGCCATCCCGTTGGCCGCTGTCGGCTTCTCTCAACACCCAGGCGATGCCAGTTGTGGCTCAGGCGAGGCGATGGCCATCGTGCGCGCCGCTTTGGCCCGGCCATCGCAGAGCAAAGCCTGTCCCTGCTGGCCAAGATCGCCGATTTCCAGCAGTTGGAAGACCTGGGTGATCAGCTCCTGCTCACTGCTGACGGCACCGCCTGGCTCCAGGTGCTCCGCGAAGCCAGCGCCTAGCCTAACTGGGGGGAAGGTGGTAGACCCCACCCACCCTAATCGACAAGGAGTTCCCCCCCCGATGGCGAGCCTCTGCGCACTGATCCTGACCTACAACGAATCCAAGCATCTGCGGCGCTGTATTGGAAATTTGAGCCTGGAACCTTTTTCCCACGCACCCAGCTGGGTCGGGCGGGGATGTCGGCGGTGCGCAGGAACACCGGAGAGATTTGCTGCCGGTTGAGCCCGGAATCCTATTTCAAGAATCTTGCTTCGGGCGCCTTTTTCGCGACGGCTTGACGTCTGAGTGCGAGCGCCCGACGATGCTGAGTGCTAAGGCTCATCGAAAGGAGCACCACCATGGCGACATCAGCAGAAGAGATCTGGGCACTGTTTCGTGAAACCGACCGTAAGTTTCAGGAAGCCAGCCGAGAAATGACCCAGCGCAGTGCCGAGACTGACCGCAAGTTTCAAGACACCGACCGCAAGATCCAACAACTCAGCGAGCTCATCAGCCGGCAAGGCAACCGCCTCGGCGAATTCGTGCAAGAGATGGTCCGCCCGGCGGTGGTGCGCCTCCTGCGCGCGCGCGGTCTGCCGGTGCACCAAGTGGCGCCCAACCTCAGCGCCTATGACGACAACGGCCAGGTCATCGCCGAGGTCGATCTCCTTGCGCTCAATGCGCAGGTCGCCGTTGCGGTGGAGTGCAAGTCCCACCTCAGCGTCGACGACGTCAACGAGCACCTCCAGCGTCTTGCGCAGTTCAAAGACTGCTTTCCGCAATACCGCGAGTATCAGCTCTTAGGCGCCGTTGCCGGCATGGTCGTGCCGGATCAGGTTGGACGCTACGCCGACCGCAAAGGCCTCTTCGTGCTCGCCCAATCCGGACAAGCGGTCGAGATCCGCAACGACGCCAGCTTTCAGCCAAAGACCTGGTGAGGCGCCCACCACATCATGCCACCGCAAGCCTGGCCCGTGATCTGACGCTGCGCGAGCCGCCCCTGAAGATTAACGGTGACCTGCTCCAGTTTTCTCCGCAGCAACCAGCTCGCGTACACCGACTTGCTCACCCCCGAAGGCATCGCATCGTTGTTCAGGAAGGGGAGGCCGCCCGGCAGAGTCCGCCGCGGGATCACTCAAGGTAGCAATGCCGAGCTGCGCCATGGCGTTGTCGCCACGCTCGAGCACGGCGCCGCCCTTGGTCGAGAGACCGTCAACACCGTCATCGACGTCGGCGCCAACAAGGGCCAGTTCGCCAGCTATGCGCGACTCCGCTGGCCCAAGGCGCGGTTGATCTGCGTCGAGCCGCTGCCGGAGCCCAGGGCAAAGCTCACGCGGATAACGCGCTGCCACGCCGAGATTCACGCCTGCGCCCTAGGCGCGGAGGAGGGCACCGGGTAGATGCATATCGACACGCGCCAGTCTGCTCAAGATCGATGTGCAGGGGCCATATACCGGGGTCGCTTAAGGCACTACCGCGCGGCTTGGAATCCTGCGTTAGACTATCGCCAGTCGAGCACCGAGAACACAGGAGTCAGGCGGCTTCACTTTCGGCACAAGCCTCTGGAGTCCAGACCAAGATAAGCGCATCTAGTTTACTGAGTCCAGATGCCTACGCTGCTGATACAAGACGGCTTCAAGTTCTTCTTCTATGCTAATGAGCATGAACCGAAGCACGTCCATGTGTCGACAAGAGTGTCGCCGTGCTCGTGATACATTTTGGGACTCCGAGTCGCCAAAATGACTGCGCTCGGCGACAGCCATTGGGCCCCGGTTCGCCCCGCT
>NZ_JBUDPI010000297.1:0-4748 GCF_054919635.1 Halochromatium sp.
ACGTCCTCGGCCTGAGCCGAAATGCCAGCGAGCAGGACATCAAGAAGGCGTTTCGGCGTCTCGCCATGAAGTATCACCCGGATCGCAATCCGGATGACGCTGAAGCCTTAGCCAAGTTCAAGGAGGCTAAGGAGGCGCATGACGTCTTGACCGATCCCAGAAAACGCAGTGCCTACGACCAGTTCGGCCATGCCGGTGTCAGTGGTCACGGAGGGTTCGGTGGCGGTCCTGGGGACTTCGCCGGCGGCGGCTTCTCCGATATCTTTGGTGATGTCTTCGGTGACATCTTCGGCGGCCGCGGCGGGCGACGCACGGCGCGAGGGGCCGATCTGCGCTACGATCTCGGCCTGACGTTGGAAGAGGCGGTCGCCGGTAAGGACGTCAAGATCCGCATTCCGACGACTGTTGAATGCCATCACTGCGGCGGCAGTGGCGCCAAGCCTGGCACGCGTCCAAAGGAATGCCCGACCTGTCGCGGTGCCGGTCAGGTGCGGATGCAGCAAGGCTTCTTCTCGATCCAACAGACCTGCCCGGAATGTCGTGGTACCGGTAAGGTGGTCGAAGAGGCCTGCCGCTATTGCCGAGGCGCCGGTCGCCTGAAAGAGGAGAAGACGCTGTCGGTGAAGGTGCCGGCTGGGGTCGACACCGGTGATCGTATCCGTCTCGCAGGTGAGGGTGAGGCCAGCGAGCATGGTGGGGTGCCAGGCGATCTCTATGTGCAGGTGGTGGTGGAAGACCACCCGATCTTCAAGCGCGAGGATAGCCACCTATTCTGCGAGGTGCCGATCAGCTTCGTCACCGCGGCCCTCGGTGGTGAGCTTGAGGTACCCACCCTGAATGGTAAGGTCGTGCTCAAGGTTCCCGCCGGCACCCAAACCGGTAAGCTGTTCCGGATGCGTGGCAAGGGCATCAAGCCCGTCCGCGGTGGACCAATCGGTGATCTGCTCTGCCGGGTCATGGTTGAGACCCCGGTCAACCTCACGGAGCGTCAAAAAGAGCTGCTGCGTGAGTTTGAGGATAGTGTCAGTGCAGGCGGCAAGCACCACAGCCCCCAGTCCAGCTCCTGGCTCGACGGCGTCAAGCACTTTTTCGAGAAGATGGGGCTCTAGCCCGGGAGAAAACGCATGGAATCGATTCGTGTAGCCATTGCCGGCGCAGGCGGCCGGATGGGACGAACCCTCATAACCGCAGCGCATGGGACTGAAGGTCTGCGCGTAACCGCAGCCACCGAGCAATCGGAGAGTGCGCTGGTTGGGGTCGATGCCGGTGAGCTCGCGGGAATTGGCCACATCGGCGCCCCGATTCGCCCCGATCTGGACGAGGTGCTGGCGGATTTCGACGTCCTCATCGACTTCACTACGCCGCGTGCAACCATGCACCATGTCCAGCTCTGCCGTGATGCGCGCTGTCGCATGGTGATTGGCACCACCGGACTCAGCCCCGAGCAGCGCGAGGCGGTCAGCGAAGCCGCCATTGATACGGCCGTGGTGCTGGCCCCGAATATGAGTGTCGGGGTCAATCTGTGCTTCAAGCTATTGGATCTGGCCGCCCGCGTGATGGGCGATGATGTCGATATTGAGATCATCGAGGCCCATCATCGCCACAAGGTCGACGCGCCGTCTGGGACGGCATTGCGGATGGGCGAGGTGATTGCTGATGCCCTGGGGCGGGATCTCAACGAGGTGGCCGTCTATGGACGTCAGGGTCAGACCGGTCCCCGGGAGCGACAGACCATTGGTTTTGAGACCATTCGCGCGGGTGATACCGTCGGTGAGCACAGCGTCTGGTTCGCAGCCGATGGTGAGCGCGTCGAGATCGCCCATAAGGCCACGAATCGCATGACCTTTGCACGTGGCGCCTGTCGGGCGGCACGCTGGATCGCGGAGCGCGATCGGGGTCAATTTGATATGCAGGATGTCTTGGGCCTAAGAGATCAGGCCAGCTGATGCTGCTGGCGCATGTAGCTGTAGACTAAGCTTGAGACCTCGCGCATCGCGTTGCTGCGATTGGTGATCCAGGTGCCGTAGTAGTTGGTGCGCGAGCTCTTCTCGATGATGCCAATGAAGGTATAGGGCCTAGGCCGACCGCGCCGGTCGTAGCACTCAATGATGCCCATGTTGCCGCACAGCATCGCCGTTGAGCCGGTCTTATCGTAGACCTTGATGTTTGACGGCATACCGGCAACGCGCTTGGTAATGCGGTCGTGGTTGGGCAGGGCCATCAGCTCCCTGACCTCGTGGCTGTTTGGCATCCGATTGTTCCAGAGAGCCCACAAGAAGCGGCTGTAGTCGTGGGCGGAGGCAAGATTGCGGTAGGTGCGACCGTTGGCTGGGATGTACTCGACGATACTGGTTTGCTGGAAGACCCCCGGCGCGTGGCGCTTGAGCACACGCTCCACGTCTTTCGGGCCATTACCACCGTTGTGACGACTGACGATCTGCATGATCTCCGTCGTCGCCGTATTGCTGCTGTTGCGGATCATCGCCTCCATGCTGTCCCGAACCGCGCCGGTGTAACGCAGCTTGGAGCCGCGCTCCTTCATCGTATAGAAGAAGGCCTGTGCCACAAAAGGCTTCAGCATGCTGGCTGCTTGGCGTGGTACCTCCTCGTTGATCGAGACCAGCTTCTTGGCACCGGTAAAGTCATAGACCGACCACGAGGTCTTCTCGTCCGAGCGGATCAGTCCTTCTGCGCGCTGGCGCTTGACCAACCGAACCAGCTGGCTTTGCAGCGTTGGCCGACGCGCAGCCTGGCTCGGCATCGATGCACCAAGCAGCAAGGCGGCGGCCGCTCCCCCGAAGGTGGCGATGAATTCCCGCCGGTCGATGCCCCGAAACCCGATCTCTTGTTGCCCGCTCATCCGCACTGCCCCGATGCGTGGTTCAGCCTGTCAAAAAAACATGCTGGTGCCGACGTCTGAATACAGACGCCGTCCCCCGCACCAGCAACCCCCTGTACTCAGGAGGATAGGCCGGCGGCGTCAGAAAAACAAGGTTCCTGGAAGAAAAAAATGGCTTTGAAGTCAGTGCGATCGAAAATGTTTCTCGACGGCGTCTAATGGTCAAGCGAGGGCCTTTTTACTGGTCTGGCGCCCGCTTAGCCGCCTGATTTCGTTTACGGCTTGGGGTCATAGCGGGCGAGCGTCTCGTCGATCTTTCGCGTCAGCCGCTCTTCGATCTGCCCTTTCATCGCCGTCAGCAGAAGGCCGAGCTTCACGGTGAGATCCATGGAGTCGTCCGCAACAGCGATCTGTCCCGAAATGCCGGAGCGTTTGAAATACAGCACATCGCCGTCCCAATGGTACTCTGCGCCATACTCATCGCGAACGCGGGCAGCGATGCGCTCAACCTCGGCACGCGCTGCCTCCAATCCGAGATGATGCGGGCGAGCGACGTGAATCTTCGACATAGGCTTCTCATATCGGCTAGCGAGGACCCGCTAGTGTAATGTGGCTGGCTGCTGGAGTGCACGGCGGTACGCCGCCGAGCGGCGGTCGCCGCCGCGTGGCCGAGGCTTTGCCCGGCGATTGAGCTTGTCCTCGATGGTCAGGCAGAACGGCTCGTCGCCAAGCACCCAGGCCTTGTTGGTCGCCGTCCTGATGCGCTCGATCAGCGCCTCTCCGAGCGGGTACTCGAAGCCGGCACGGTAGGCTTGCTGCTGTCGCATGGTGGTGTCGCCGAGCGCCCGGTAGACCCGATGGGGTTGGGTCAGCTCGTCCTCGAAGCCGAGCGCGTTCGCCGCGTAGCTTGACCAGTCATAGTCCTCGGCGGTATCAACCAGGTTGGCACGGACCGCGTTGGTCTCGATATACCGACTCACCGCAAGCATGAAGGCCTCGGGATCAAGCAGGGTAGCGCGATAGCGCCCTTCCCAGAGGGTGCCTTTGCGATGGTAGCGGCTGTTGACATGCTGCACGAAGTAACGGCCGGTGTACTGCATCAGCTTGCCGATACCGTCGTCTTGCCAAGGCGTGAGGAGGAGGTGAAAGTGGTCTGGCATCAGCACATAGGCATGGACATCACAGTGGAACTTCTCTGCCGCATCGCAGAGCCTGCCCCAGAGGAACCAGTAATCCTCCTCATCACGCAAGATCGCTTGGCGGTTGTGGCCACGTTGAATCACATGTTGCGGAAAACCCGGCAGCACAAAGCGTGGAAGACGAGCCATGGGATGATCACTCCCTCTCAGCGATAGGGCCTGATCCCAGTATAGACGATCGATAGGGCATGGTCGGTTGGCCCTGCGGCTATGACTCAAGCTGCGCTATAATTGCCTGTTTTTCATCCAGCGGAGACCCTCTTGGAAGACATCAATCCCGTTCGCGCTCAGATCGCCGACCTCAAGGGGCGCCTTGAGCTCCTTAGGGGGTATCTTTGACTACGCGGGCAAGCAAGAACGCCTGACCGAGGTCCTGCGCGAGCTCGAAGAGCCCGAGGTCTGGGCTGATCCTGAGCGCGCGCAAGCACTTGGGCGCGAGCGCGCCTCGCTCGAGAGCGTCGTCAATACGGTCAAAGAGCTGGACGAGGGTCTCGCCGACGCCGACGACCTGTTGGCCATGGCCGCCGACGAAGGGGATGCTGAGACCGTCGATGCCGTTGTCGCTGACTTGCAAGGCCACGAGAAGCGCGTCGCCGACCTCGAATTCCGGCGTATGTTCTCGGGCGAGATGGACCCCAAGAATGCCTTCATCGATATCCAGGCCGGCTCCGGCGGCACCGAGGCCCAGGACTGGGCCGAAATGCTGCTGC
>NZ_JBUDPI010000298.1:0-4723 GCF_054919635.1 Halochromatium sp.
CTCAGTCCTTACCGAGCTCAACGATGTGATGGATCAGTGCCTCGGTTTCTGCGGCATCTGGTGCGCCACAGTGCTCAGCGGCGGTGTGCTCGCGGCGGCCCGCTGCAAAGTCGCTGATCTGTTTCTTCAGATAGGTTGGGTATTGGGCGATCAGCGGAGGGCCGACCTCAGTCAGTCCGTGTCCATCCTCTCCGTGGCAGCGCGCGCAGTTGGCTTGATAAGACTCAGCGCCGGCCTCAGCGAGGGCCTGCTTCGATGCGTAGGCGGTGAGCGCGGCTTGGCTCGGCTGGTAGGGCCACAGGGCGAGACTTGGCTGCGGCATGGCCGCGATGTGCTCGGAGACCAGGTCGATCACCGTCTCGTCGAAACGGTGATGCTTGAAGATCGGGATCATGGGCTTGTTGACGCGGCGCTGCGACTTGAAATCATGCAGCTGCTTGTCGATGTAATCGACCGGTAGCCCGGCGATGCGCGGGTACTTGCCCCCTGTACCCCCGGCACCAGCCTTGCCATGGCAGCTCTGGCAGTACCGATAGATGGCCTCTCCGGTGATCTCTGCCCCCGCATCTTGCTGGGCCGAGTCTGTTTGGGCGGCCTTTTGGGTGGCCTTGGCCTGGCCCGACGCTGAGGCTTCAGCATGCGGGGAGCCTGTTGTGGACCTCGGCTCGCCATTGCCCGTGGTCGGCGATTCTGCGACCGGCTGGCTGTTGTCCTCGTTCGCGTTGGTCATCGACGCTGCAGTGGTTGTTGCTGCCATTAGCAGCAACACAAGGCACAACAGGCAAGCATTGGAGTCGAAGCGGGAAGGCGCGGATTTGAACATCAGCGGACTCGGGTTGGTCGAAAGGCTATGCGTCTTTGAGACATCTCGGTCACCATCGGTCATCATAGCAGCCAGTGATGCCGCTGACCCCTGCCCAGCGGCAGGGGCTTGATGGCGGACAACGCACGCGGTTGGTCGTCATGGTTGAATCGCCGGTTCATCCGCCGGTCGGCTCGAGTCTGAGTATGAAACGTAAAACCCTGATCGCGATTGCGGCCCTGATTCCGCTGGTGATGATCGCCATCGCGCTGATCTCATTGCCCGAGCCCGATTTCGAGGTCGTCGAGACGGGCGATGGCTTTGAGCTGCGTCGTTACGAGCCCTTCAATGTGGCCCAGGTGCAGGTTCGAGCCGGCGACTTCGCAGCGGCAAGCGAGCGGGCGTTCGAGCTGCTGGTCGGCTATATCCAACGCGGAAACAGCGGCGGTCGCAACCTACCCATGATGGCTCCGGTGCGGCAGCAGGCGCTTGCTGATCCGGCTGGCAGCGCCGTGCCCGCTGGCAAGGGAGGCGAGCGGGATTGGCTGGTGCAGTTCGTGATGCCAAAAGAGTATCCGCTCTCCTATCTGCCAGCACCGCTGGATCAGCGGGTCTCGTTGCAGCGGCTGTCACCGCAGCTGGTGGCGGCTAAACGCTATGGGGGCGGTTGGGGTGAGGCCCGTTATCGCGAGGAAGAGGCGGATCTGATCGACGCCGTGTACGCCTCGGGGCGATCGTTGATCGGCGAGCCGATCTTCGCGCGTTACAATGCGGCCTTTGTGCCAGGGTTCCTGCGCCGCAACGAGGTCCTGGTCGAGGTTGCTGAGTGATCTTCCCAGACCGTCGGTTTCCAGCATATCCGCCGTCCAACGTCCGCTATTCAAACATTAGGTGAATCCCATGTCCGCAGTCACGGGAGTCTGTCTCGATTCCGGTTTTGGGCCACAGGCCACGGCCGACGACACACTGATGCGTCGTCAGGTTGATCTCCCTGAAGCCCTCGATGCGACGCGCGATCGCTTTGCAACCTCGCATCTCAAGGAGATCAGCTACTACGTTGGCGGTCCGGAGGATGGTCGCCCATTGGTGCTGTTGCATAGCGTCAATGCGGCGCCGAGCGCGTTCGAGATGAAGCCGCTCTACGACCATTACCGCGCGACCCGGCGTGTCTATGTGCCGGAGCTGCCTGGCTTTGGCTTCTCCGACCGCAGTGATCGGCAGTACTCGCCGGAGCTCTATGCCAACGCCATCGTCGCCTTCCTGACCAACGTGGTGCAGGCGCCGGCCGACGTGGTGGCCTTCTCGCTGAGTAGCGAGTTCGCGGCGCGCGCGGCGCTGAGCGCGAGCGAGCGCTTTCTGAGTCTGGCGCTGCTTTCACCGACTGGCTTCAGCGCGCGCAAGCTGCCCTCTGGCGGTGTCGGGCAGGCGATGCACCGCTTCTTCACCTTGCCCGGGCTTGGCCAAGGGCTGTACGAGCTGCTGACCAAGCGCCCGAGCATTCGCTATTTCCTGCGCCGAAGCTATGTCGGTGAGCCGCCGGAGGCCTTGGTCGACTACGCCTATGCGACCTCACACCAGCCTGGTGCCCGGCATGCCCCTTATTATTTCTTGGCCGGCCAGCTGTTTACTCGACAGGCGACCGAAACCCTCTACGCCAAGCTGCAGCTGCCCGTGTTGGTGCTCTATGACCGAGATGCCAATGTTGGCTTCGAGCTCCTGCCGGAGGTGGTCTCGAGCCATCGGAACTGGAAGGCGGTGCGCATCGAGCCCACGCTCGGCATCCCACAGTGGGAGCGGACGGCTGACTGCGCCGCCGCGCTTGACGCCTTCTGGGCAGAGCACGGATGAATCCACGGCAGGCCGCTGGCCAGCGCCAGCGGTCGCTGTGCCGGCAGACTAGGACCCTCCTCAGGTGCTCGCCCCGCTGCAAGTGCTCGATCAACTGAGAGCGGCCCTCTCCGAGGGCATCGCGGCGCTGCCGCTCGAGCGCGATCCGGGCCCCGCTCTCGAGTCCGACCCAGCACCCGATCTGGGCGCTGACCAGGCCGCAGGCCGGGGATCGAGCCCGGGACTCCTGTCCCTGGTGCTGGCACTGCCGCGGGTGCCGACCTCGCTGCCTCAGCTGGCCGGTCCGCAGTTCCAGTTTCAGCATGTGCATCATGATGAATTGCGTGCGGGCTACGGCTGCGCCGCTGAGTGGAGTGCCGGTGGCCCCGAGCGCTTGCAGCGGTTGGCGACGATCGCGCGCGGATTGCGCTCATGTTGGTACCGCGCCGATCCGGATGAGACCGGACTCGATGCCTTTGCGATGCTTGGCTTTGCGGCGACGGGCGATCCCGCGCCGATGGTCGAGGACCATCTGCCGAACGCGCTGCTCTGGGTGCCCGAGGTGGGTGTTCGCGCTGGTCAGGGCGAGGCGGCGCTGGTGCTGTCAGCACCGCGAACGGCTTCTGCCGAGGGCCTGTTGCAACGCTGGGGCGAGGCGCTCGACCGCTTGGTGCCAGGGCTGTACCGCCCGGTCGAAGGGCCTCAGGTCGCGGCAAGCCTGCGGCGCGACTTCGCCGAGCCGGATCAGCTGGGCTGGTCTCAGCTGGTTGAGCAGGCCCTTGCCGAGATCGATCGGGGACGGCTGCAGAAGGTCGTGCTGTCGCGGCGGTTGGATGTCTCTGGGACGCGTAGCTTCGATGTCGATCGCTTGCTCGGCGCGCTGAGCTGCCTGTTTCCGTCCTGCCAAGTGGTGCAGCTGCGTCGCAATGGCTCGAGCTTCGTTGCCGCGACACCCGAGCGCCTGCTCAGTCAGCATGGCCGAGAGATCGAGGTCGACGCGATCGCCGGCACTGCCGGGCGCGATGCGGATTCGGCCGCCGACGCTGCGCTGGGAAAGGCCCTCTGCGCCTCGGACAAGAATCTGCGCGAGCATCGGTTCGTGATCGACGCGATCTGCGAGGCGCTCGAGCCCTGTAGCACGGAGATTGAGACGCCAGCCGAGCCACGGCTGATGCAGCTCAGCAATGCGCAGCATCTCTGGAGTCCGATCCGCGCTTGTGCCGATGAAGGCGTCGATCTGTTCCAGCTTGCCGAACGGCTGCATCCGACGCCGGCGACCAATGGCCAGCCGCGCCATTCGGCGAGTGGCTGGCTACAGACAGGCGAGCCGTTCGAGCGCGGCTGGTACACCGGGGCGGCCGGGATTCTGGAGCCGGACCTAAGCGGTGAGCTATGGGTGCTGCTGCGCTGCGCCCGCCTCTGTGGCCATCACGCCGAGCTCTATGCCGGGGCTGGCATTGTCCAGGGCTCTGATCCGGCCACCGAGTGGGACGAGACCGAGGCCAAGCTCCGGGCCATGCTCAGTGCGCTACAGTACGCGTGAGCGGAGCCCACCAGCATAGGGGCCCGGCCCGCTCGTCTGCTGCGGAGCCCGACGCTGAAGCGGTCGGTGGCAAGTCTCCGGAGACTGCTGGGCTTGGAGCCGCGCCCATCGCAGCAGCGGCCGACCCTGACCTCGGTTGCCGCAACCTGCGCTGGGCGCTAGCCCTGCTCGAGGGGATGATCTCCGCGGGCTTAAGCCAGCTCGTGCTATCGCCGGGGGCGCGCTCGACACCGCTGCTGATCGCCGCGCAGCGTCTCGAGGCGGCGCGACGCTTGCAGTTGACCCCGATCTTGGACGAGCGCAGTGCCGGCTTCTTCGCGCTGGGGCTGGCGCGGGCGAGCTTGCGTCCAGTGGCGCTGCTTGCGACCTCTGGCAGTGCGCCCGCACACTGGTATCCGGCCGTGATCGAGGCCTCCGAGTCTGGGCTGCCCTTGCTGCTGCTGTCGGCTGATCGGCCGCCGCGGCTACAGGGCTGGGGAGCCAATCAGACCATCGATCAGACGCGCTTGTTCGGTGCCTTCGTGCGTGAGAGTCATAACCCTGGCTTGCCT
>NZ_JBUDPI010000299.1:0-4712 GCF_054919635.1 Halochromatium sp.
AGGTTGGTGTCGAGCGCGTTCGGATGGGCGACGATCACCGGACGTTCATCGGCGAGTAGCTGCTCCAAAGCCTGGTAATCAGCATCGCGGTCGTAACAATGGAAGATGCGGTAGTCGCACTCGGCATCGAGCGCGAGCGGCACCCATTCGTGCCCGTTGACCTCGGTACCGATTAGCAGGCCCTGGGCAGCGACGGCGGCCCGATAGTCGTCGAAGCAATCGCTGATCATCTCGAAGTGGTCGCTAATGCCGCAGATGCGTGCATGTCCAATGGTAGCGATCAGTTGAAGGGTCTGCTCCGGCGCAATCGCGCTATCGGTGTCGGACCAGGTGCTATGGATATGCAGGTCTTGAGGCAGAGGAGCGGGTTGCATGGCAAAGCCTCCTATGCGCGGCGGCTAGACGGTGAATCGACGGCCTTGCAGCGCAAGGCCGAGCGGGCGAAATGGAAGCGCTCAGTGGCCGTGACGCCGGTTAAGCTGCCCTTCATGATGGTGCTGACATCCTGTGCAGCGAGTCGCGCCGGGCACCTGCCGCAGTCGGGCCAAGGGGATCGGCTCACCACAATCAATACAGTCATCGCGACCAGCGTTGGTCGTCATCTGTTGTCGGATGGCTGCGATGGCCTGGGTGGTCAAGAGGTCGGTTTGGTACTGCGCAAGGTCGAGCTCATCAGCGAAGCGTTCCATCTGTAGGCTACTCGTCTCGTTACGTTAAAACCGAGTCCCGAGTCTGACAGCAACCGATGACAGTTGAGTGAACGCCGGCCGATATCAACGATGCTGAGCTGACCTAGGATTCGCCCTTTCTCTGTACTGGGGCATCTGTCCTGGGACATCTGTCCTGGGATATCTGTCATGTCGCCTGCTCGGCCAGCCAATCCTTTGGCACCAAGTAGTGCTCATAGAGTCGGGCCTCGTCGGAGCCTGGCTCAGGTTGCCAGTCGTAGTACCAGCTGACCTGTGGCGGCAGGGACATCAGGATCGATTCGGTGCGCCCGCCGGATTGCAGACCGAACAGCGTGCCACGGTCATAGACCAGATTGAATTCGACGTAGCGTCCGCGCCGATAGCATTGAAACCTGCGCTCGCGCTCGCCGTAAGCCGTCCCTTTTCGACGTGCGACGATGGGCTGGTAGCCGGGCAGATAATGCTCGGCGACGCTGCGCATGAAGGCGAAGCTGCGCTCGAAGCCCCAGTGGTTGAGGTCGTCGAAGAACAGGCCGCCGACACCGCGCGGCTCGGCGCGATGCTTGAGGTAGAAGTAGTGGTCGCAGGCGTGCTTTAGTCGGGCGTGCAGCGCGGTGGCGTCTTCCGCAGTATCGCCAAAGCCTGCACAGGCGTTGCGTGCGGTTCGATGCCAGTGTCGTACGTCCTCATCGAAGCCGTAGTAGGGCGTGAGATCGAAGCCGCCGCCAAACCACCAGACCGGCTCGCTGCCGGGTTTTTCAGCGATGAAGAAGCGCACATTCATGTGCGAGGTCGGCGCATAAGGATTGCGCGGATGCATGACCAGCGAGACACCCATCGCCTGGAAGCTGCGCCCGGCAAGCTCGGGGCGGCTGGCGCTGGCGGTTGGCGGCAATGCGTCGCCGTGGACGTGTGAGAAGTTGATGCCGCCCTTCTCGAATACGGCGCCATCCTCAAGGATGCGGCTGCGTCCGCCCCCGCCCCCAGGTCGCGTCCAGCTGTCCTCACGGAAGCCCTTGCTTGCGTCCTCGTCAGAGAGCGCATCGCAGAGACGATCTTGGAGGTCGAGCAGGTAGTGCTTGACGGCGTCAGCATCGGGGTGGTCGGTGTGGGTCATCGGCGCAAGTGAGTGGCAGTCGGTGGCGGAAGCGGCCGGGGCGGCAGCCGGGATTTGGCCCATGCTGATAGGATGTTCCGCTGGTCGATTGCGATGCAGGTGGCGTCGTTGGCGTTCTCAAGGCCGCACCAAGGGTTGCATCCAGTCGGTGCGGATCATCAACTGGGCCCGCAAGTCATCTCTTGGAGTCTCAGCAGCAGATTGGCGGCGCCATCAGGCAGCACGTGCGTTCTGGATCATCTCGTAGGCACGGCGGATCTCGTGGGTCTTTTGCGCCGCCATCTTCATCATCTCCTCTGGCAGTCCCTTAGAGACCAGCTTGTCGGGGTGGTGTTGGCTCAGTAATCGACGGTAGGCGCGCTTGATGGCCGCATCGGAGTCCTTGGGGCTCACGCCCAGCAGCGCATAGGCCTCTTTGAGGTTGGGTGCGCGCGCAGGTGTCTGGCGGCGCCCGCCCGTCCCGGTTGGGCCTTGAGGGCCTGCACTGCCGGTGAAACTGCGCTGCAGTCGGACCAGGGTCTCCAGCTGCCTGAACAGGATCTCAGGGATGTTGAGGCTGGAGCGGATCTGGTTGAGGACACGGCGCTGCTGTGCCGTGGGGTCGCCATCGACGTAGGCCGCCTGGATCTGGATTTCCAGGAACATCTGGATCAGCGATCGCTGGCCGCGACATTCGCGCCGAAAGGTCTCGACCACGGCGGGGAGGTCGAACTCCGCTGACTTGCCTTGCCGGAAGAGCTTGATCGCGGCGCTGCGCATCTCTGCCGAGAGTCGAAGCTGCGTCATGATGCTCTCGGCAAGCGCGATCTCGGCCTCGGAGACGCGTCCATCGGCCTTGGACAAATGCCCCATGGTCGAGAAGGTGGCGGTGAAGAAGGCGCTCTGGATACGCTGCCGATCCCCCGGTGGTAGCTGAGCGTTGCGCTGCAGCTTTTCCAGGCCACGGTCGACCCCGTGGCCGAGCGCGGTTCCGAGCATGGCGCCAAAGGGCCCGCCGGCGGCGAGCCCGAGAAATCCGCCAATGACCTTACCTACCCAACGCATCAAGACTGCTCCAGCTACTTACCATTGATGTACTCGACGTCCGAAAACGAGTACACCCAATGCGGCCTGAAGGCAACTAGGATGACCATGATCCAGCCGTTGAGCATGGCCTCGGGCAGAAACATCAAGGGGAAGAAGGGCAGCACGGTTTGGCTCAGCTCGGCCATGCTGTAGGCACCGGAACCGGCGAGCAGCCAAGCGGCCATGTAGCCCATGGCGACGCCGACCAGGCCGGCGGTCAGAAAGCCGTTGACGAGCACGTAGACAAAGAACTGTTTGGGCAGATAGCGCCTGATCAGGATCAGCAGCATCAAGGTGAGCGTGATCGGGAGCACGCCAGAGACGAGCGCATTCAGCGCAAAGCCATCCCAGGCGCTGCCGCTGTTGAGGGTGACGCCGAGCAGCGCGAGCGAGGCGGCGATGACGGCGAAGCACCAGCCGAACATCAGGGTCACGGCGGTGAGTCCGAGCAGATGATAGGAGAGCCCTGGCTGCACCTGCGTCTCCATGTGCCACAGGAACAGTAGCGCGACGGTGGCACCAAAGAAGACATGGGTGAGCCGCGCCTCGATCAGCTTACGCCAGGGTGCGAGCCAGAGCGCGAGTGCGAGGGTCAGGCCGTAAAGAACGGCGGCTGTCCAGATGGCGAATGGTGAGAAGAGGGCGGGGTCGAGCGTCATGGGAGTCAGCGCCGATGTTGGGGGCTTGTTGATTGCGCCTGGCCTGCGAGGCATTGCGCGGAGCGAGCCAGGTCGTCCTGGAGAGGATCTCGCCGACGCCGGTATGCGTTAGGCTGTGACGGCTTCAGTCAGTTCGTAGAGAGTTGAGTTCAGGGACTTTGACCTCAACCGATACGGGCGACACGTTAGAGCCGAATAGCGGCAACGAGGAGTTTCTATGAATCAGCGCCCTCTGGGAAAGACCGACCTCCGAGTTAGCGAGCTCTGTCTGGGTACCATGACATTTGGTGAACAGAATACCGAAGCGGATGCCTTTGCGCAGCTCGATTGTGCGGTCGATGCGGGCATCAACTTTATCGATACCGCCGAGATCTATCCGGTGCCGCCGCGCGCCGAGACGCAGGGCGCGACTGAGCGCTTTATCGGCAATTGGCTTTCCGAGCGCGGAGGCCGCGAGCGTTTGATCATCGCCAGCAAGGTGGCCGGGCCGGGGGACTGGATCGACTATCTGCGGATGCCGGGGCGGCGGCTCGATCGCGCCAATATCGAGGCGGCCGTCGATGCGAGCCTCGAGCGCCTGCGCACCGATTATATCGATCTGTACCAGCTGCATTGGCCGAATCGTGAGACCAATTTCTTTGGCAAACTTGGCTATTCGCATCCTGTGCAGGATGACGCAGTGCCGTTGCTGGAGACGCTGCAGGTGCTTGGGGAGCTGGTGCAGGTCGGTAAGATCCGGCATGTCGGGCTGTCGAACGAGACGCCTTGGGGCACGATGCGGATGTTGGCGCTGGCGGAGGCCCATGGCTTGCCGCGCATGGTAAGCATCCAGAATCCTTACAGTCTGCTGAATCGGAGCTTCGAGGTCGGTTTGGCTGAGGTGGCGATCCGCGAGCACTGTGGTTTGCTGGCCTATTCCCCGCTCGGGTTCGGGATGCTGAGCGGGAAGTATCTGAATGGGGCACGGCCGGCGGGTGCGCGGCTGACGTTGTTCTCGCGCTTTGATCGCTATTCGAATGTGCAGGCGGAGTGGGCAACCGCCGAGTATTGCGCGATCGCGCAGCGGCACGGGTTGGACCCGGCACAGATGGCGTTGGCGTTTGTGACGAGCCGCCCGTTTGTGACCTCGAACATCATTGGGGCGACGACCTTGGAGCAGTTGGAGCGCAATCTGGCGAGCAC
>NZ_JBUDPI010000003.1:0-36245 GCF_054919635.1 Halochromatium sp.
GAAGTCTCTCCCAATCAGAGGGTTACGATACCCGAGTTCATGCACCAGCACTGGGGAGAGTCACGCTGGAACAAGCAATCGCACAACACCGTAAAGCGTAGCCACCGGACTTATAGTTAATGGTATGTCCCCATGGGCACCGAGCACCTTTACACAAAGAGTCCCACTTAACAGCCACCAGCTGAAAGCCGGTGGGTTAAAATAATGGACTGAAAGTCCGGATACGCGTCGACTGAACGACGCGTCGTTAGGGCTCAACCCGAAAATCCGGTGGTGGCTTCGGCGCAAAATGGTGCTCAAGATACACCTTAATCATCTCCTCGGTCATCTCTCCAACCGTGGCACAAAAGTATCCGCGCGCCCAAAAGTGACGGCCCCAATAACGCTTCTTCAATGTCGGAAATTCCTCAAACAACTTGCTCGATGACCTGCCCTTGATCCGACGCATGATTTCGCTAGGCGCTAATTCCGGTGGCGCTGAGACCAAAATATAGACATGATCCTGACTCACCACACCTTTTAAGATCCGAATCTAAAACGCCTCGCATGTTTGACGAAGAAGCTCGCGGACACGATGCGCAACGTGTCAACGGAGCACCTAGTAGCGATATTTCGTCACCCCAACAAAATGGTACTCAATCTTGTGAACAGTGTGACTGCCATAACGATAATCCATCATTAATCCCTCTGCAGTTGACTCCCAGCCAACCTACCAGCCAGAGGGCTTGAGATGAAATTTGCCCGCCTGAAAGGCGGGGGTTTAAACCGTGTGTATGGAAATTTATCTCACCCTGGCTGGATTTCGCGGCTAGAACACGTGACCTTATCAGGCCGCAGCGCATATTCTTCGCCTGTATGTTCCGAATGCGGCGATATTTGCGATCTTACAACCGATCCGGCCCAGCCCCGCCACCGCCACCGCGCCGCTTCGCCTCCTCCACAATCGCCTGCAAGGTTTCGGCATCCACGCCGCCGCGGCCGACTGCCTCGAGCAGGGCGCGTAGTTGGTCGGCGACGGCTTGGTCCGGCGGCTCGGGGAGCTCGATGCGGCCTTCGTTGATTGCGGCCTCGAAGGCTGGGGCGAAGGTTTCGATGATCTCAAGCAGGCCGCGAATCGCCCGATGGAGTTGTCTGCTGGTGAGCTTGGCGTCTTCCAGCGGGAATTCGATCATGGCGCGGATTTCGCCGTCGCTGGCGTCGTACTCCAGCTGGAGCATCTTGGTGCGCCAGTTGATCATCAGGCACAGCTGGTAAACAGCCAGCGCATGGGGGCCGTCCTTGTAGGCGTAGATCTTGGGTGCGAAGACTTTGAGGAATTCGCCGTTTTCTTCCGGGGCGACGATGATGGTGACGCTGGTGTCCAGGTCGAAGCGCTCGGGGCGGGTCAGCGCCGGGTCGAGCACGTCGGGGCGATTGGTGGCGGCGAGCACGAAGATGGGGCGGTCGGTGTCGTCGAAGCCATCGAGCTGGGTGAGCAGCTCATTGATGGGGCCGGCGTGCGCCGCGCGTTGCGCAGCGCCCGAGCGGCTTGCCCCGATGCTGTCGATCTCGTCGATGAACAGCAGCGCGGGGGCATAGCGGCGGGCGCGCTCGAACAGCTCGCGCAGTTGCCGCTCCGACTCGCCGACCCATTTGCTGAGGATCTCGGTGCCGGCGATGGAGAGAAAGGGCACATCGGCCTCGCCGGCCAGGGCGCGGGCCAGGGTGGTCTTGCCGGTGCCGGGCGGGCCGGTGAGCAGGATGCCACGCGGCGGGCGGATGCCGAAGGTCTTGAGCGGGGTTGGATCGCGCAGCCAGCCGACCACATCGCGCAGGCGCTGCTTGGCCTGCTCGGCGCCGGCGATGTCGGCAACGCGCGTGCCCGGGCGCTACCGCACATCACCTGTATCCGATCGTTCCGTATCACAACCTCCCGCGCTTGCACGCGGAGCTTGCGGCACGCGATCCAAACTACCGTGCGCGGATCATCAGCCTCTGGGACGCGATCCGCGGGCCGGCCGGTGCTGGCTCGGCACCCTCGAAGTCCTGAAATCGGTATCGGTATAGCCACCTCTGACGAGCGTTCGGTGACCGCCTATCGGGCCGGCTCCCATCCGTCTGGGCTGGGTTCATTGACCGAGGCGCCGATGGACGCCCGGATTGCTGGGGGCGATGGTTGCGGAGGCCGCAATTTGACGACGAAATGCATATCGCGATCGATCAGCTCGCTCACCGGCCAGAACCAGTAGCGGAGTCCGTCGCGCCGTTCTTCCACCGAGAGTCCTGTGACGCTGAAGGCGTTCTGCCACTGCCGAGACGAGAGGAAATTGAATGGCATGGGTGTGCCGGTACCCACGTTGCCGATCCAGTCTAGAGCGGTCATGATCGCGCGCTCCCACCCATTGTTGACGACATGGTCCTTGACGATGACCCAGGCGCGGGCAACGCGCGCCGCTTCGCGCAGCGTCACTTGGGGGGATTCGGTATGGTGCAGCATGTCCGCACAGAGCACGAGGTCGAAGGCGTCGTCCGGGAAGGGGAAGACGCATCCATCGTAGGCGGATGCCGGAATCCGGCAGTTGGGCGGTAGCTGGATATCGATGCCCTCGATGTGCAGATCCGGTTTGGCGCGCAGCAGGCGTTCGGCGAGTGCGCCGCGCCCGCAGCCCACGTCCAAGAGCGAGACCTTGCCATCGGGAAGCATCGGCACAATCGCGTTCACGATGCCATCGAGTCTGCGTCGATCTCCGCGGACCACCAGCGCTCGAAACATTCGCCAAGACCTCTGTGCTGTTTGGGGCGGCCCAGTCCCACCGGTTGATCGTTGCGATCGGGGGCGGGTCCTGCTGGCCTGTCTTGCGGAATCTTTTTCGATCCTGCACTAATGCTGTGCCGGCTGTCGAGGGGGCTATCCGAAACGTGCTACAGACCGTCGATATCGTCGCGACCGCCGCGCTCCCATGGCGAACGGGCACGGCCGTTCTCGCGCTGATGCGGGCCTTCTATCTGGCCCGTCGCGGGCTGGACGTCCAGCTCTATCTGCCCTGGATCGTACCCGGGCAGCAGCGCCAACTCTTCGGTGATGCGGGCGTCTTTGATACCGAGGAGGCGCAAGCGGCCCATATCCGCTCCAGTCTGCCGGACCCGGGGTGCTCTGATCTGCATCTGCGCTTCTATCCCGCCCGCTATTGGCCATCGCTCGGCTCCATTCTGCCCGCCTGCGCGCTTCCGTCGCGCCTTCGCCCCTGCGACTGGCTCATCCTCGAGGAGCCCGAGCATCTGAACTGGACGCGCCCTTGGAGCCGCTATCGCGGCCTGTCCCCACGCATCACCGGGATCGTGCTGACCAACTATCGCTACTACTGCGCGCATGCCTTCCCCAACGTCCCCTGGCTGGCAGAGCTCCTAGAGCGCTACGACCGCTGGCTGATTCGACGTCTCTGCGATCGCTGCATCGTCCTTGGCAACAGCGTCACCGGTTTGCCGGATGCTGGCCGATTCCTCAGCAGCGGCATCCACCCCGAGTTCTTCTCCTGGGCCGGACGGGTAGAGGCCGGGCTCTATTTCATGGGCAAGCTGATCTGGGAGAAGGGGTTTCGCGATCTGATCGATCTGCTGGCGGCCGGAGGGCAGCGAGAGATCGACGTCTTTGGTCTGGGACGCGACCGGGATGCCATTGCGGACTATGCCCGCGAGCGCCGGGTGCGCCTCCAGTTCAAGGGACTTTCGACACGGCCGGCCTTGGATATCGCCCGCTACAAGATCTTCGTGAACCCGTCGAGGAGCGAAGGGCTCTGCACCACGACGGCGGAGGCCTTGGTGCAGCGCAAATTCGTAATCCTGCCTAGGCATGCCAGCAATGAGCTCTACTATCCGTTCAGGAACGCGTTGGTGTATGACTCGCCCGAGACCTTCCAAGCGTGCCTCCGGCATGCCCTGACCCACCAGCCTGAGGTGGATGCGCTCGAGGAGAGCCTAAGCTGGGAGGCAGCCATCGACCGCTTATTGGCATACCATGGGCTGCTGCGATGACCGGCTGTCGTGAGCGCTGCCGTGCAACGGATGCTGACCACGGTCGCCTGGCCGCGACCCTTGCCCCTAGCGACGACAGGAATCACCCGGGACCTGACACAGCCGAAAACCCGTCGGATCGAGGTCGGTGGCGCGGGAGGACAGCGACCGTTCCAATGCCTGTTGCGCCCTGGTGAGATCCTCGAAGAAGACGATGAACCCTGCCTCAGAAGCAATGAAACACAGCCTCCGCAAACGCATCCTCGTCACTGGCGGCGCCGGCTTCCTCGGTTGCCATTTGTGCGAGCGTCTGCTCGCGGCGGGTCATGACGTACTCTGCGTCGACAACTTCTTCACCGGCACCAAGGACAACATCGCGCCACTCTTCGACAATCCTTACTTCGAGCTGATGCGTCATGACGTCACCTTCCCGCTCTACGTGGAGGTGGACGAGATCTACAATCTGGCCTGTCCCGCTTCCCCGATCCACTACCAGTTCGACCCCGTGCAGACAACCAAGACCAGTGTGCACGGTGCCATCAACATGCTCGGTCTGGCCAAGCGGGTGAAGGCCAAGATCTTTCAGGCATCGACCAGCGAGGTCTACGGCGATCCTGCCGTTCATCCACAGCCGGAGACCTACTTCGGCCATGTCAATCCGATCGGCCCCCGTGCCTGCTACGATGAAGGCAAGCGCTGCGCTGAGACCCTCTTTTTCGACTACCGTCGGCAGCATGGCCTGCGCGTCAAGGTTGCGCGCATCTTCAATACCTATGGCCCGCGCATGCATCCCAATGATGGTCGAGTGGTCTCCAACTTCATCATGCAGGCGCTGCGCAACCAGCCCATCACCCTCTTTGGCGATGGCAACCAGACCCGCTCTTTCTGCTATGTGGATGATCTGATCGACGGCTTCCTGCGCCTAATGGATAGTCCTGAGGCGCTCGCCGGTCCGGTGAATCTGGGCAATCCCAATGAATTCACGATGATCGAGCTCGCCGAGACGATTCGTGACCTCACCGGCTCGAGCTCGCCGTTGGTTCATCAGCCGCTGCCGACCGATGATCCCAAACAGCGCCGGCCGAACATCGACCTGGCGCGCATGGCGCTCGATTGGGAGCCGCAGGTGCCGCTACACGAGGGGTTGAAGCCGACCATCGCCTACTTCGAGCACCTGTTACGGCGCTTGTAGCAGGGCAGGACCGATGCCGAATCGCAGCAAGAACATCCTCGTGACCGGCGGCGCCGGCCATATCGGCAGCCAAGTCTGCAAGGCGGTAGCGCAGGCCGGTGATCGCTCGCAGCGCATCCGGTCCAGGCTCTGTCAGTGATTGACGAGAGGCCTCTCCGTATCGATGCGGCGAAAAGGAGGGATTGGCGATGCGGTGGCTCCACCTCAGCCACCGGTAACAGGCGGGAAGAAGGCGACCTCATCGCCATCGGCGACGGCGCTATCAGGGCGCGCCATCTCCTGATTGACCGCCGCAAGGATGCGCTGCTCTTGTGCGAGTGCCTGCTCCCAAGGTTCACCACGGGTGCATAAGAAGGCCCTCAGCTCGGCGACGGTTGTGCCTGCGCTCGGCTCAATGGCTTCGACGTCGAGTCCGAGCCGCTCGCGCAGGCTGGCGAAGTAGCGCAATTGGATCATCGTTGGCGTCTTCCTCAGAGACTCTGGTGGCCGGGCACCAGCTCAGCGAACGGCAGAAAGGCGACCGGATCAGCGATGGCGATGGTTGCATCCGGCGGGATGACCACCAGGCCGTTCGCCCAGGTCAGCGAGCTGAGCGCCGCCGACGAGCTGCTGTGGAAGCGCTGTACCCTAGTCTGGCCGGCGGCATCGATCTCCAGACGCGCACGCTGATAGTCGCGCCGCTTGACGGGCTTGCTGAGTGCAAACCCCGACGGTAGCCAGAGCGGGATAGGGAGTTTGGCATCCTGCACGCCTTGCATGCGCTCGATGAATGGCCGGGCGAACAGGCAGAAGGTCACGAATAAGGACACAGGGTTGCCTGGGCTACCAATGAACGGCGTCTGCCCGATGTGTCCGAACGCAACGGGTTTACCGGGCTTCATTGCGACGCGCCAGAGGTCGAGGCTGCCGAGCTGCTCGACCGCCGGGCGCACATGGTCCTCCTCGCCAACCGAAACGCCGCCGCTGGCCAAGACCAGGTCGGCCTGCTCGGCGGCGGTGCTGAGCGCGGCAACGGTGGCCTCGCGCTCGTCTTTCACGATGCCTAGGTCGATTACTTCGCAGCCGAGTGCCTGCAGCAGAGCGCGAAACAGGAACCGGTTCGAGTTGTAGATCTGGCCGGGCCCCAAGGGCTCACCGGGCATCACCAGCTCGTCGCCGCTGGCGAGCACGGCCACCCGCAGGCGGCGATAGACCCGCAACTGTTCGGCGCCGACACCAGCGGCAAGGCCGAGATGCTGGGGGGCGAGGCGGGTTCCGGCCTCGAGTACCTGCGAGCCTGCTTCGAGCTCCTCGCCACGGTGACGGATGTTGGCGCCGGCGGTGATCTCGGCGTTGACGCGCACGCGATCACCGTCCTGCTCACAGACCTCCTGCACGACGACGGTGTCGGCACCCTCGGGCACCGGTGCGCCGGTGAAGATGCGCGCGGCAGTCCCAGGCGTGAGCGGCGTACCGCATTGGCCAGCGGCGATGCGCTGGCTCACTGGCAGCCAGCCATCGCTTGCTTGTAGGTCTGCAGCGCGCAGTGCGTAGCCATCCATCGCGCTGTTGTCCCAGCCCGGCAGGTCGGTGCCGCTGATGACCGGCTCCGCCAGCACGCGTCCGAGACAGTCTGAGGTTGGCAACAGCTCGCTGCCCTCGATGGTGCGGGCGGCCGCGAGCAGCTGGGCTGAGGCTTCCTCGACACTGAGCGGCTTGGTCAGCGGCGTCGTCGACGAGCCTCGGCTCGGCTCACAGTCGTTCAAGCGATTGGCGGACAAGCTGCCCGAGGTGGAGGCAGGCGAGCCTTGGTTGATCGAGCTGGTCGCAGTGTCCTCTGACTGGGCAGTGGCTGGCGCCCCGCGGCTGTTAGACCTAACCTTGGCCATGATGATCAGCGCTCGCTGAAGCGGGCGATGAGCTGGGCGAAATTGCAGGGTCGGGTGCGGCTGTCCAACTGCGGCTGCAGGATCTGCTCCCAGGCGGTGCGACAGGCGCCGGTCGAGCCCGGCAGGCAGAAGATGAGCGTGCCGTTGGCGATGCCGGCGACGGCCCGCGATTGCACCGTGGAGGCACCGATCTCGTCAAACGAGATCTGGCGAAACAGCTCGCCGAAGCCGTCGATGGCCTTATCGAACAGCGGGATGACTGCCTCCGGGGTGCTGTCGCGACCGGTAATGCCAGTACCGCCGGTGGTGATGACGACCTGCACCGCTGGGTCGGCGATCCAGCGCGAGAACAGTGCGCGCAGCTGGTACACATCGTCCTTGCAGATGACCTGGTCGGCGAGCCGGTGGCCGGCAGCGGTCAGCTGCTCGCGTAGATAGCTGCCTGAGGTGTCAGTGTCGGCAGTACGGCTGTCGGAGACCGTGGCCACGGCGATCGGCAGTGGCAGAAAGGGGGCGTCGTCGGGCGTTCGGCTCATGCTGTCGGTTCCAGGTCAGAGAGTTACCGAGTGAGATATGGTTCGTCTCGCCCTCGACCGCAAGCCGCTGGAGGCGATCGGCCATGCTCGACGGCCCGGTGCTGGGACCAGCAGGAGCGTTCGAGCTAGGCTCACAGCCAGCGCGGGATCAGCAGTAAGCCCCAGATGGATGCTGCAAAGGTGATGCTCATGAATACCGCAGCCGAGGCGATGTCCTTTGCGCGCGCTGAAAGCTCGTTACGCTCGAGGCCAACCCGGTCGACATTGGCCTCGATGGCCGAATTGAGTAGCTCGACCACCGGGACCAGCAACAGGCTACCGACCAGCATGGCCCGCTCAACCGGCGACTCGCCGAGCCAAAGCGCCAGCGGGATCAATAGGATTAGGACGAAGACCTCCTGGCGAAAGGCCTCCTCGAGCTCATAGCAGGCCTTGAAGCCCTTCATCGAGTAGCCGAAGGCGTAGATGATCCGCCGCCATCCGCTGACGTTGTGATTGGCCATGGTTGCGATTCGATCTCCAGGCGATGATTCAGGGCCGCAAGCCCTGATCGCACTGCATGCTTCCAGAGGTCGGCCCGATGAGCATGACGATGGGGCAGCAGGTCGCGTCAGCCGCTGCGCTGGTCAGGCTTCCAGGCCACATCGAGCTGACGTGCGGCGCGCACGTCATCAAGCCGGCGCATCGGCAGATTGTAGGGCGCTTGTTTGACCATCTCAGGGTCGGTCTGCGCTTCCGTGCGGATCTTGGCCATGGCCTCGACAAAGCCGTCGAGCGCCTCCTTGGGCTCGGTCTCGGTCGGCTCGATCAGCAGGCATTCGGGCACCAACAACGGGAAGTAGGTGGTCGGCGCATGATAGCCGTAGTCGAGCAGGCGCTTGGCGAAGTCCATGGCGTTGACGCCGAGCTCCTTCGCCTCTTTCCTGAGCGTGACGATGAACTCATGGCTGGCGCGCCGCTCCGGATAGGCGAGCTGGAAGCCGGCATCGCGCAGACGGGCCTGAAGATAATTGGCGTTGAGGGTCGCGAACTCAGAGACGCGTCGCATGCCCTCGGCGCCGAGCAGGCGAGCATAGATGTAGGCGCGCAGCAGGATGCCCATGTTGCCGCCGAAGGCGGTCATGCGGCCGATGCTCTCTGGGCGGTCGTCTTCGTCGAGCCAATGAAAGCCGTCGTCTTCGTCCCGGATAACGAGCGGGATCGGCAGATAGGGCTCGAGCCGCTTCGAGACTCCCACCGGACCGGCACCCGGGCCGCCGCCGCCATGCGGCGTCGAGAAGGTCTTGTGCAGGTTCATGTGGATGACATCGAAGCCCATGTCGCCCGGGCGTACCTTACCGAGGATGGCGTTCAGGTTGGCGCCGTCGTAATAGAGGAGGCCGCCTGCCTCGTGCACGGTCTTGGCGATGGCTTGGATGTTGCGGTCGAAGACGCCCACGGTGCTCGGATTGGTGAGCATGATGCCGGCGGTCTGCGGGCCGACGGCCTCACGGAGCGCGTCGATGTCGACATCGCCATTGCTGCCGGTTGGCACCTCCCGCACCTTGAAGCCGGCCATGATCGCCGAGGCCGGATTGGTGCCATGGGCGGCGTCCGGGACCAGCATCTCGCGCCGGTCGTGATCGCCGCGGGCATCATGGTAGGCGCGGATCATCATCACCCCGGCCAGCTCGCCTTGGGCACCGGCCGCCGGCGCCAATGAGACCGCGTGCATGCCGGTGACGATCTTGAGCATGTCCTGCAGCTCATGGAGGCAGGCCATGATGCCCTGGCTATGACTCTCGGGTGCAGCGGGGTGGCGCGCGAGGAAACCGGGCAGCGAGGCCAGGCTATTACAGGCGCGCGGGTTGTACTTCATCGTGCACGAGCCGAGCGGATAGAAGTTGGTGTCGATCGAGAAGTTCTGCTGCGACAGTCGGGTGTAGTGGCGCACCGCCTGCAGCTCGGAGACCTCGGGTAGGGCGGCGCGCTGTTTGCGCCGCAACGCCTGGGGCAGATCAGCATGATCGGCCGTTGCAAGCGGCGCCTGCGCGGTGGCGCGGCGGCCAGGGCGGGAGTGTTCGTGGATGAGCATGGCGGGTTTCTGCACTCTATTTCATTAAGCGGCTTTGGCGATCGCAAGCACACTGGCGAGCGCCTCGCGATAGGCAGCGATCTCGGCGTCAGTGCGTCGCTCGGTCGCGCAGACCAGCACTGCGGAGCCTAGCTCCGGATACTCGCGCCCGAGATCGAAGCCGCCGAGGATGTCCTGCTCGGCAAGTCCAGCCAGCACCGTCTCGGTCGGCGCCGGCAGGCGCAGCGCGCTCTCGTGGAACACGGGCGCGTCAAAGATCGGCTCGACGCCCGGCACCTCGCATAACTGCTGCGTCAGTCGGGCGGTATTGGCGTGACAAGCAGCCGCGACGCGCTCGAGTCCTTCGGCACCGAGGATGGCCATGTGGATGGTCGCGGCGGTCACCAGGAGCCCCTGATTGGTGCAGATGTTCGAGGTCGCCTTGGAGCGGCGGATATGCTGCTCGCGAGCCTGCAGGGTGAGGGTGTAGCCGATCTTGCCGTCGAGGTCTTCGGTCTTACCGGCGATGCGTCCCGGCAGCTGGCGGATGAAGGCCTGCTTGCAGCAGAGAAAGCCGAGGTAGGGCCCGCCTGAGGCGAGCGGCATGCCAAGCGGTTGTCCCTCGCCACAGGCGATATCGGCACCGGCCTGGCCCCAGTCGCCGGGTGGCGAGAGCAGGGCGAGGGCCACCGGGTTGACCACGCCGATCACCAGCGCATCGCGTGCTTGCGCCCAGTCGGTGAGGGCGTCGACATCTTCAAGGACGCCGAAGACATTCGGCTGTGGCACCACCAGCGCGGCAAAAGGCTCATCAGCGACGGCCTCGCAGTGCGCGACCTTGGTCTGCCCGCTGTGCGTGTCGAAGTCCACCTCGACCAGCTCGATGCCCTGATGCTGCACGATGCTGGCTACGGTGCGGCGATAGAACGGATGCACCGTGCGTGGCATCAGCACACGCGGGTTCTTGACCTTGCGATTGGAGCGCACCGCCATCAGCACCGCTTCGGCCAGTGCCGAGGCGCCATCGTAGAGCGAGGCGTTGGAGACATCGAGGCCGGTCAAGGCCGTCATCATCGACTGGAATTCGTAGAGCACCTGCAGCGTGCCCTGACTGGCCTCGGCCTGATAGGGCGTATAGGCGCTGTAGAACTCGCCGCGGGTGGTGATCTGCCACACGGCCGCGGGGATGTGGTGATCATAGGCGCCAGCGCCGATGAAGCAGGTCGGCTCGCCATCGGTGCGCGCCCGTGCCTGCAGGAGCTGGGTGACCTCCATCTCGCTCAGGCCAGCGGGGATGCCGTCCAGGCCCTTGGCCCGGAGCTCGGCGGGGATCTCGTCGAACAGCGCGTCGATGCTGTCGACGCCGATGGCGTCGAGCATGCCGGCGATGTCCTCGTCGGTGTGCGGGATGAAAGGCATGGTGCTCAGCCCTCGTCGGCTAGGAGCTGCTCGTAGCCGCCGGCGTCCATCAGGTCGTCGAGCTGGCTTGGGTCCGACAGCTTAAGCTGGAAGATCCAGCCCTCGCCGTAGGCATCCTCGTTGATGGTTTCGGGGGCGCCGTCGAGGCCCTCATTGGCGGCAACGACCTCGCCGCTGAGCGGGCTGTAGATGTCCGACGCCGCCTTGACCGATTCAACCACCGCGCAGGCGTCCTTGACTGCGACCTGCTTGCCGATCTCAGGCAGTTCGACGAAGACCAGGTCGCCCAGGGCCTCCTGCGCGTGGTCGGTGATGCCAACGGTGGCGGTCCCGTCGCCGTTGTCTTTGACCCATTCGTGGGATTCGGTGTACTTCAGCTCAGAGGGGATGCTGCTCATGGAGAGACTCCTGAAGGCTGGCGTCGCTGTGATAAAGAGGGCTCATGAAGACGCGGCGTGCTGAGTGTCGGTGCACGGACGCTGTCTGTTGAGCCGCGGTTGGTTCAGGATGGGTGTCGGCTACTGTGCGATTGCCGCAGGCGGCTGACCCAACAGTGCGTCAATCGAGCTCGATACGTGGCTGACCATGGCGCACGAAGGGTGGCTCGACGACCCTTGCGGGAACTGCCTTTCCGCGGATCTCGACCGCGCACTGCTCGCCGATTCCAGGCCGGACCCGCGCCAGCGCGATGCTGCGCTGCAGGGTCGGCGAGAAGCCGCCGGACGTCACTTCGCCGACCGATTGGCCGTCAACCAAGACGGATTGATGGCTCCTGAGCACCCCGCGCCCGGTCAACAAGAGCCCAACGAACTGGCGCACCTCCGCGCTCCCTCGTTGCGCGTCGAGTGCCGCGCGACCAATAAAATTGCGCTCCTGCGGCTCGAAGGCGACGGTCCAGCCGAGTCCGGACTCGAGTGGCCCAACCTCCTCTGTCATATCCTGGCCATAGAGGTTCATCCCGGCCTCGAGTCGGAGCGTGTCGCGTGCGCCGAGGCCGCAAGGCGTCACGCCGGCGTCGATCAGTGCCCGCCAGAGATCGACGACCTCGGCCGCTGGAAGCATGATCTCAAAGCCGTCTTCGCCGGTGTAGCCGGTGCGGCCGATCAGCCAGTCACCTTGCTCAGTGGCAAAGAAGGGTTTCAGCGCCAGTGCAGGCTCTTGTAGCGGGAGTGGCAGCAGGGGGGCTGTCTTCGCATGGGCCTCTGGACCCTGGACCGCGAGCATGGCCAGATCATCACGGCTGTTGATGCCGACGGAAGCGCCTCCGATGCAGTCATGCATCCAGGCCAAATCCTTCTCTGCAGTGGCGGCATTGACGACGGCCCGATAGCGGTTTGGTCCCAGGTAGTAACAGATCAGATCGTCGACAACGCCACCATCGGGATTGAGCATACAGCTATAGAGCGCCTTGCCTGGCTGTTTGAGCTTAGCCACATCGTTCGCCAGCAGACGCTGCAAGAACGCGAGCGCATCGGCGCCTTGGATGTCGACCGGACGCATGTGCGAGACATCGAAGACGCCAGCCTGCTGACGTACGGCATGGTGCTCATCGAGCTGAGAGCCATAGTGCAACGGCATGTCCCAGCCGCCAAAGGGCACGATGCGAGCGCCAAGACGCTCATGCTCAGAGAAGAGGGGTGTTCTGGAACCCATGCGGCACTCCGGTTGGCGGCCGCTGTGCTGCAGTCACGGCGCGCGGTTTAAGACAGGCGAGCAGACGCCACAGTCGAGACTGTGCACGCCGCCCCTCTGTCCTGAACCTGAGAGTTTGCGTCGGGCGCCGAGATGACGTTGCATGATGCAAAGCCTTTCTTGACGCCGAGCGCTGCCCCGTCGGTGGGCCGCTGCTGCGGCCGCTCTCCAGAGTTGGTATTGAATCCCGCGGTCCTTTTGCCTGAGCGATTCCGGGCGGATGTTGCGCCTTCGGCGCCGGTCTAGGACCGGTCTCTCCCGCGGGACGATGACCAATAGGTTTTAAATATAACCGCGCTGACGCTCAGTTCCAAGTTCGGAGTCCAGATTCGAGACAACCTCTTGGTCTAGACCCCCGTCTTTGGCTGAGTCGCCGATGGGCCACGCTGAAAGGTCAGGCCACCACATTCTGAGCAGGCTGGGATGCGCCCCGCGCGGGTGAAGCGGGTCTCGGCGCCGCACTTGTCACAGATGAGCGTTCCAGGTCCGGTGATCTGTCCGGCCTGATAGAGCGAGGCCTGGCGCGCGCGCTCCGACCACTGCTCAAGCTGCAGGCGGGTCTGATCGGCGACGCTCGTGAAGGCCTCGAGCATGCGCTGTTCGATGAGCTCGAGATCGAAGCGCCACCAGGCACGAAGATCGTCGCCGGTCTCGGCGAGGTAGTGCGCGGCGTCTTCGATGTCGCGCTCGATATAGTCAGCGATCTTGTGTGCCTCCTCGCGCGTGAGCTCGCCAAGCTCGACCATGTGGTCGCGCGCACTGTCCAGCATCGCGCGCAGCTTCGGCGTTGCCTCTTCGGCCTCATCGACGGCCTCGCGCGCATGCTTGAGCATCTGCTCGTAGGCATTGACCAGCCGATCGTCGGTCTTGGGGTCTTGTTGTTTGCTCATCGCTGCCTTCTCTCGCTTCTATCAGGTCGACTGGCGGGCACGATTGTCGCCGCTGAGCGCGCGACACCCACTGCTGATTAAAGTCTGGCCGATCGGCGCAAAAGCGCAAGTCTGCGTCTGCTTGCTGCTGCTTGATGGTGCTTGTTACTCCCAGCGGCAACTGATGGACCACGTCGGCATAAGATGGAGCCGGATCGCCGCATCGATCATCCTGCGATTCGTGCCGATGTCTCTGATGAGCGAATAGCGGTTCACAAGTGCAGTCCGAATCAGGCTTAGGGTATTCTGACGCGATCGACAAGGATGGCGCGGCAAAGCGATAGCGCCTCACCTGATCCAGCACCCGAATCACCACCCGATCACCAACCCGCTCAGCCCAACCATGATGAAGACCGAGTACGAGCCGCGCGCCATCGAGCAGGAGGCGCAGCGCCATTGGGAGTCGACGCAGGCCTTCAAGGCCGTCGAGGACCCGTCCCGCGAGAAGTTCTACTGCCTGTCGATGTTTCCGTACCCGTCGGGACGACTGCATATGGGGCATGTGCGCAACTACACCATCGGCGACGTGATCGCGCGCCATCAGCGCATGCTCGGCAAGAACGTGCTGCAGCCGATGGGCTGGGATGCCTTTGGGCTGCCAGCTGAGAACGCGGCGATCAAGCATGGCATTCCGCCGTCGACCTGGACGCGCGAGAACATCGCTGCGATGAAAGAGCAGCTCAAACGGCTCGGCTTTGGCTACGACTGGGACCGCGAACTGGCCACCTGTGATGTCGACTACTACCGCTGGGAGCAGTGGCTGTTCACGCGGCTGATGGACAAGGGACTGGCCTATCGCGCGACTGCAACGGTCAACTGGGACCCGATTGATCAGACCGTGCTCGCCAACGAGCAGGTCATCGACGGCCGCGGCTGGCGCTCCGGGGCGCTGGTAGAGAAGCGCGAGATCGAGCAATGGTTCATCCGGATCACCGCCTATGCGCAGGAACTGCTCGATTCGATCGATAGCCTCCCGGGTTGGCCGGAGCGGGTGCGCGCGATGCAGCGCAACTGGATCGGTCGCTCCGAGGGGGTGCACATGCGCTTCGGCATCGTCGGCAGCGATGAGACGCTCGACATCTTCACCACGCGCCCCGATACCGTCATGGGGGTGACCTATGTCGCCGTCGCTGCCGAGCATCCGCTCGCCCAGCGCGCCGCGCAAGGAAATCCGCAGCTAGCGGCCTTTATCGATGAATGCCGACAGGGCGGGACCTCAGAGGCCGAGCTGGAGACCATGGAGAAGAAGGGGCATCGCCTGGGCATCGATGCCGTACATCCCATCACGGGCCAGCCAGTGCCGATCTTTGCCGCCAACTTCGTTCTGATGGGCTATGGGACGGGTGCCGTGATGGCGGTGCCGGCGCATGATCAGCGCGACTGGGAATTCGCTGAGCGCTATGGGATTGCGAAGCGGCAGGTGATCTTTGCCGCCGAGGGCGAGGAGGTCGGGATCGAGTCGCATGCCTTCACCGATAAGGGGCTGCTAAGGGATTCCGACCCCTTCGATGGACTAACCTCAGAAGAGGCCTTCGACGCCGTTGCCGACTGGCTCGAGACCCACGGCAAGGGCGGCCGGCAGGTCAACTTCCGGCTGCGCGACTGGGGCGTCTCGCGTCAGCGTTATTGGGGCTGTCCGGTGCCGGTGGTGCGTACCGCCGATGGTGAGGTCCGCCCCGAGACCGAGCTGCCGGTGCGGCTGCCAGAAGACCTGGTGGTCGATGGCTCTGGCTCGCCGCTGAAGAAGCTGCCGGCCTTCTCCGAGCTGCCGAACGGGGAGACCAGGGAGACTGACACCTTCGATACCTTCGTCGAGTCGAGCTGGTACTACGCCCGCTACTGCTCGCCGGATTGCAACACGGCCATGCTCGACGAGCGCGCCAAGTATTGGCTGCCGGTGGATCAGTACATCGGTGGCATCGAGCATGCCGTGCTGCATCTGCTCTACGCGCGCTTCTTCCATAAGCTGCTGCGCGACGAGGGTTTGGTCGACTGCGATGAGCCCTTCGCCCGATTGCTGACCCAGGGCATGGTGGTCGCTGAGACCTGGTATCGCGAGGACGCCGAGGGTCGGCGCGAATGGTTTAACCCAGCCGACGTCGAGGTTGAGCGCGACGACAAGGGACGAGTGATCGGCGCGGTGCTCAAGGCCGATGGCCAGCCGGTGCAGTTCGGCGGCATCGAGAAGATGTCGAAGTCGAAGAACAACGGGGTGGACCCGGAGGCGATGATCGAGCGCTACGGCGTCGATACGGTTCGCCTCTATGTGATGTTCACCTCGCCACCGGATCAGTCGCTGGAATGGAGCGATGAGGGTGTCGAAGGTGCCTATCGTTTCCTGAAACGGCTGTGGGGGCTCGCCGCGGCTCAGGCTGAAGGGATACGTGCGGCCGCTTCAGCGCAGGCCGCGGCTGATGGGACCCTGGCTGGCAGCGCAGCGGATGCACTTGATGACGCCCAGGGCGAGGCGCGGCGGGAGGTGCATACGGCGCTGAAGAAGGCGCTATTCGACTATGAGCGTCAGCAGTTCAATACCGTGGTCTCGGCCTGCATGACCATCGTCAATATCCTGTCGAAGCTCGACGAGAGCGCGGCAGCGCAGTTGGTTCGTCGCGAGGGGCTCAGCATTGCGCTGCGGCTGCTGGCGCCGATCTCACCTCATATCACCCATCACCTCTGGCGCGAGCTCGGTCTCGGTGACGACATCCTCCAGGCCCCCTGGCCCCAGGTCGATGAAGAAGCGCTGGCGCAGGACCAGATCACCTATGTGGTGCAGGTCAATGGCAAGGTGCGCGGTAAGATCGAGGTGCCGGCCGACGCCGATCGCGCTGAGGTCGAGGCCGCTGCGCTGGCCAACGAGAACGCGCAGCGCTTTATCGGCGAGGCGACGGTGCGCAAGGTCATCGTGGTGCCAAACAAGCTCGTCAATCTGGTCGCCAAATGAGCGGACAATCGACTCGGGCGGATCAGTGCCGCCAATGCTGGGCTAATGGTCATGGCGCGTTGCCAAGCCGGATAATGGAGCGCTTGTTTCACGTCCAGTCTCGGGCTGAGCAGGCGGCTGAGCGGCCGTTGCAGGCGACAGGGCCTCGCCCTCTCGCGCAATTGGCCTGCGCCCAAGTTGTGGGCTGTTGGCTGGTTGCGGCGTTCATCCTGCTGCTCGCAGGCTGCGGTTTCCATTTGCGCGGCGCGGTCGACATCCCAGCGGCACTCGAGCCCGTCTATATCCAGTCCGGCGGTCTGGTCGGAGAGGCGATCAATGAGCGTTTGCGTGGCAGTGGGGTGCCAGTGACGGGCACCGCGACGGAGGCCGGGATGGTCCTGCGCATCCTCGGGCAATCGCGTAGCTCCCGTGTCGTCGCGGTGGACCGAGCTGGCAAGGCGCTGGCTTATGCGCTTGAGTTTCGGGTGAGCTTCGATGCCACTGACGCCAGTGGCCAACGGCTGATCCCGGAGCAGCAACTGAGCCTGGAGCGGACCTTCGATGACAACCCCGATGTGGCCGTGCTCGGCAAGCAGCTGGAGTCAGATATCATCTATCAGGATATGGCTGACGATGCCGCCGATCAGGTCCTGCTGCGGTTACGGGCTGCCGTTGCGGCCCGTTCTTAGCCGTCTAAATGTGCATTCTCGTGTTCAACTTCACGTTGAGCCTTCGCGCCCAGTCTCCGCTCAATCGCCGCCTAAGACGTCCGATCGGCGCCCTGTGAGCGATTGATCAGCATGCCGATCGCGCCAGCCCAGCTCAGCCAACAGCTCAAAAAGGGCTTGGCACCGGTTTATCTGCTGGCTGGCAGCGAGCCATTGCAGTTGGGTGAGGCCGCTGATGCGGTGCGCGCGCGGGCCCGGGAGCAGGGCTTCAGCGAGCGCGAGCTGTTGGAGACCGGCCCAGATTTCGAATGGTCCTCGCTCGCCGGTGCCATGGGCTCCCTGTCTCTGTTCGCCGAGCGTCGCTTGATCGAATTGCGCATTGCGCCGAGCAAGGCCGGGGCCAAGGGTGACGCTATTGGGCGCGAGGGCTCGGACGCCATCCGTGCCTGCCTGGAGCATCTGGGCTCGGACGTACTGCTGCTGATCCTGGCGCCGGGGCTCGACTGGAAGGGCTTGAAGGCCAAGTGGGTGCAAGCAGTCGAGCGTACTGGTTTAGTGGTCCAGGTGCGCGAGCCTCAGGGTCGTCAGCTCAATCAATGGCTCGACGCGCGGCTGCGGCGCGCTGGCTTCATCCCGAGTCCCGATGCGGTAACGCTGCTTGCGGAGCGGGTCGAAGGCAACCTGCTCGCCGCCGATCAAGAGATCACCAAGCTCGGTCTTGCGCTCGAGGCCGGACCGCTCGACGCCGAAGGCCTGCTGGCGGCTGTCGCCGACAGTGCCCGCTATGGCGTGTTCGATCTCGCTGATGCCGCCGTCAGCGGCGATCGTGCTCGAGCCGCGCGTGTGATCGAGGTCTTGCAGGCCGAGGGTACCGCTGAGCCCTTGGTGCTCTGGGCGCTGGCACGGGAGGTCCGCAAGTTGGCTGCGCTCTCGTTCGCCCGCCATAAAGGGCAGCCCCTCGGTTCGCTACTCAAGACCCATCAGGTCTGGGATTCGCGTCGGCCGGTGATCATGGCGGCGCTGGATCGGCTGCCGCTCGAAACCCTCTGGGACCTGGTCATCGGTTGCGCCGATGCCGATCAGGCCATCAAGGGTCGTGGTGTCGGCGATCCCTGGCAACTCCTCGCCGGTATTGCCGACGGACTCGCCGCCGGACCGACCAGGCGCTAGCATGGGGCGCTAGCATGGACGCTGGCTTGCGCCCAGAACATTGTTAAACTAAACGGTTTTCGCGCTACCACGCATTTCACTCGCCGCTGCACTGCCATGAAGATCGAGACCAAGATCACAGACGTTTCCGCCTATATAGCCGATGTTGGGCGCCGGGCGCGTCTAGCAGCGCGTGCCATGGCTCGCGCCGATACGGGCGCTAAGAATGATGCACTGCATGCGATCGCAGCCGACCTCGACGCCCATCGCGAGGCCCTGGGCCAGGCCAATGCCGCTGATCTTGAGGCCGGCGCCGCCAAAGGTCTGGACTCGGCGCTGCTCGATCGCTTGGAGCTGACCTCGGGACGGATCGACGCGATGATCACCGGACTCGAGCAGATCGCCGCGTTGTCTGATCCGATTGGTGCCATCACCGACCTGGATTACCGCCCATCAGGCATTCAGGTTGGGCGTATGCGGGTCCCGCTCGGTGTCATTGGCATCATCTACGAGTCGCGCCCGAACGTGACCGCTGATGCTGCTGCGCTTTGTCTCAAGGCCGGTAACGCGAGCGTGCTGCGCGGCGGCTCGGAGGCCTTTCAGTCAAACCAGACCATCGCTGCGAGTATCCACCGCGGCTTGCAAGCCGCCGGGCTTCCGGCAGATGCTGTGCAGGTGATTGCGACCACGGACCGTGCCGCAGTTGGTGCCATGATCAGCCATCCAGAATACATCGATGTCATCATCCCGCGCGGCGGTAAGGGCTTGATCGAGCGTATCAGCCGCGAGGCGAGGGTGCCTGTGATCAAACATCTCGATGGCATTTGCCACGTCTATATCGATGACAAGGCCGATTTTGACAAGGCGGTAGCGATTGCCGTGAATGCGAAGACGCAGCGTTATGGGACCTGCAACACCATGGAGACCCTGTTGGTGGCGGAGACAGTTGCACGGCCGCTGCTCTCGCGCATCGGCGCTGCCTTGGAGGCTAAGGGCGTTGAGATCCGAGGCTGCGAGCGCACTCGCCAGATCCTGGCCGATGCCCGCCCAGCCACCGACGCGGATTGGGGCACCGAGTACCTGGCCCCCATCCTGTCGGTGCGCGTTGTCTCCGGTATGGAGACCGCGATCGAGCATATCGAGGCCCACGGCTCGCATCACACCGACACGATTGTCACCGAAGATTACAGCCGCGCCCGTCGCTTTCTGCGTGAGGTTGATTCCAGCTCGGTGATGGTCAATGCCTCTACCCGTTTCGCCGATGGCTTCGAGTACGGGCTCGGTGCCGAGATCGGTATCAGTACCGATAAGTTCCATGCCCGCGGACCCGTCGGGCTCGACGGATTGACGTCGCAGAAATTCGTCGTGCTCGGTGACGGCCAAATCCGTGAATAGCCGCATCTTGACGAGCATCTGTGACCTTGATCGGATGCCTGTCGGCGAAGTGGTCGCGGTCGGTCGCGCTCTATGATTGGTCTCTTCGGAGGTACCTTCGATCCCGTGCACTTTGGCCATCTGCGTGTGGCACTGGATGTCGTCCAGCATCTGAGCCTCACACAGCTTCGGCTACTGCCGCTTGCCGCTGCGGTGCATCGACGCCAGCCCATTGCGTCTCCAGAGCAGCGCATGGCGATGCTTCAGATGGCGATCCGCGATGAGCCGCTCCTGGTCGCCGATGATCGTGAGCTGAGCCGCGGCGGACTCTCGTACACAGTCGATACCCTGGGCGCGTTTCGCGATGAGCTTGGTGCTGAGGTGCCGCTTTGTCTATTGGTGGGTGCAGATGCCTTCGAAGGTCTGCCGGACTGGCACCGCCCGCTCGATATCCTTGAGCTGGTGCATCTGATCGTGATGCAGCGCCCCGGTGCGCCCAGGGCGCGGGACCCTTGGCTGCGGGATCAGGTAGAGCAGCGCCGAATCGATGAGCCCGCCGCCTTGCGTCGCCGAGCCGGGGGGCATATCTACTTCCAAACCGTGACACAGCTGGACATATCGGCGACCCGGATTCGTCGGCTACTGGCGCAGGGTCTGAGCCCGCGCTATTTGCTGCCTGAGGCCGTGCTGTCGATGGCCGTCGACAACGGCTGGTACTCCGTGGGTGACTCTGTCCCTCGGTCCACGCCCTAAACGTCAGTCTTGCCATCTGTGGCAGGACCTAGCCGGCGCCGCCGAGGGTTTTGTACTCTCCTATTCCCTGCGCTAGGCGCCCTAAGAGGATCATGAATGCAGTTAGAGCACTTGAAGGACCTTGTTGTTGAGGTTCTAAACGATATGAAGGCACGCGATATCAGCGTGATGGATGTGCGGGGGAAGACCGCGGTGACCGATTTCATGATCGTCGCCTCTGGCACCTCCGACCGGCATGTGAAGGCAATCGCCGAGACCGTCGCCTATAAGGCGAAAGAGGCAGGAGAGGCTCCGCTCGGTACTGAAGGTGTCCAAGAAGGTGAGTGGGCGCTGGTCGACCTCAATGGGGTCGTGGTTCACCTGATGCTACCGAAAGTCCGAGACTTCTACAGTCTCGAACGTCTCTGGAACGCTCCCTCGCTGGTGCCACGGGCGAGCGCTGGTGCCTCCGCCTAATCAAGCTCTAACCTGGCGTGGGACTGGCTCGGACTCAGGCTCAGTCTTAGGTCGGTGGAGGAGGAGGATACCGACCGCTCCCCGGCGCTGTCTCCGATGAGCACTACACGGCCTCGGATCACCCTGATCGCCGCGATGGCGCATGAGCGGGTCATCGGGCGAGCCAATACCATGCCCTGGCACCTCCCTGCCGACCTGTCGCACTTCAAGCGCCACACCTTGGATAAGCCGATCATCATGGGTCGGCGCACCTGGGAATCTCTGCCTGGCCTGCTGCCGCGACGCCGTCATATCGTGATCTCAGCCGACCCGGTGTTTCGAGCGGCGCTGACTCGAGCAGAGGCCGCGAGCGCTCCCGAGATGGCGTTGGAGCAAGCCGGTCCGGTGCCCGAGGTCATGATCGTCGGCGGTGCCAGTGTCTATGAGGCCTTCCTACCGCTCGCCGACCGCATGCTGTTGACCCTGATTGATGCCGAGATCGAGGGCGACACCGACTTTCCAGCCTGGTTGCCCTCGGAGTGGCGAGAGATCGAGCGTCGATATCGAAGACGCGATACCGACAATCCTTACGACCTAGAGTTCGTGACCCTAGAGCGGGTTCATCCAGGTTAACCAGGCATGAGATAGCCGGCGCAGTCGAGCTCGATCAAGGTCATCGGTTTCTTGCGACGTACCCGCAGGGCACTCATGCGGCCACCCCAGACGCAGCCGCTGTCGAGTGCCCAGCAGTTGTTCTCGGCGAGAAAGCCAATGGTCGACCAGTGGCCAAACAGGATGCGGTCTTCGCTGGTCTGCCGACCCGGCACACGAAACCAGGGCAGGGCGCCGGCCGCGGGCTGCTCGAGTCCACCTTTCTCTTTCAGCAACAACTGCCCATCGGCACCACACCAACGCAGGCGCGTGAAACAGTTGGTGATGAAGCGCAATCGGTCCATCCCGGTCAGCTCATCGCTCCAACGTACCGGCTCGTTGCCGTACATCTGCCGCAGGAGCTCAACATGGTCTGGCCCCTGCAGCATGGATTCGACCTCGCGCGCGCAGCGCTGAGCCTGGGCGAGATCCCATTGCGGCGGAAGACCGGCGTGGACCAGGGTGAAGCCCTTCTTCTCGCTGTGATGCAGCAGCGGACGATGGCGCAGCCAGTGCAAGAGTTCGTCGCGGTCTGCAGCCTCGAGAATTGCGTCCAGTGTGTCCTTCTTGCTCACGGGTGCGCCGGCGAGCGCGACCGCCAGTAGGTGCAGGTCGTGATTGCCGAGCACTACGATCGCCTGCTCACCGAGCGCCTTGATCCAGCGGAGCACAGCGAGCGAATCGGGACCGCGGTTGACGAGGTCTCCAACGCACCAGAGCTTGTCTTTGGTCGGGTCAAAGCCGGCCTTATCGAGCAGCCGGCGCAGCTCGTCGTAGCAGCCCTGGATATCTCCAATCGCGTAGGTCGCCATCGTCTCTCTGGAATCGGTTCAATGCAGCCCGCTGCGATCCCCGAGCGAGAACGGCTGGATCTCAGCGTTGAAGCGTGTGCCATCATCGGCGAGCATCTCGTAGCTGCCGTGCATACTTCCGAGCGGCGTAGCAATCTGCGTCCCGCTTGAGTACTCGAAGCTCTCCCCTGGCTGAAGATGGGGTTGTTCGCCGACAACCCCGGCACCACGAACCTCCTGTGTCTTGCCGTCGGAATCGGTCACGATCCAGTGACGGTTCAGGAGTTTCGCCGGTACCTCGCCCTTGTTGCTGATGGTGATGGTATAGGCAAAGGTGAAGCGGCCACCATCTGGGTCAGACTGTTCAGGGAGATAGCGGGTCAGCGCGTGGACGTCGATGTGATAGCGTGCGTGGGTCTCGTGGTTGGCCATGGTGTCTTGGTCTATGAGATTTGGTCAATGGATTCGCGGCATCAAGCTGCGTCGGGAGAAGAAGGTGGGGCCAATGCAAGAGGCGGCCAGGGCGAGCACTGCGGCGCTGCTGGTGGACTAAGCAGGTTGGCACACCGATGCATGTGAATGTCATTCTTGCGTCAGACAAAGCCAGCCACTCCGCGCTCAGAGGTCTCGATGAACTCGACGATCTGATTGGTCTCCAGGCTCGGGTGGCGGGTCTTCGCCTCGAGCAGACCATCCGCTAGCCGAAGGCCTGAGCGAAAGATCAATCGGTACACGGCCTTGATCCGCGTGCGCTGCTCGGCACTGAACCCGTTGCGTTTCAGACCGACCAGATTCAGGCCGACGAGGACGGCGCGCTGGCCGTTCGCGATCAGGAATGGGGGTATGTCCTTGGAGACGCCGGTGAGTCCGCCAATCATGCAGTAGGCACCGATGCGCGCAAACTGGTGCACCGCAACCTGCCCGGAGATGAAGCAATGGTGGGCCAGCTCGACATGCCCGGCCAGGGTCGCGGTATTGGCCAAGATATTGTCATCACCGACCTGGCAGTCGTGGCCGGCATGGCTGTAGGCCATGAAGTAGTTGCGGCTGCCGATGCGGGTGCCTACCTCACTCTTGATGCCGCGGCTGATGTTCACGTATTCGCGAAAGCAATTATCGCTGCCGATCGTCAACGGCCGGCTGCGCTCGGGCGTGAAGCCTAAGTCCTGTGGCTCGCTGCCGAGCGTGGCGCCGTGGCACACGCGATTACGCGCCCCAAGCCGAGTGCCGCCAAAGATCCGCACGCAGCTCTCGAGCCGGCACTCGGCGCCGATCACGGCGCCGGCCTCGACCAGCGTCCAAGGACCGATGTCGGCGCTGGGGTCGATCTCGGCGCCGTCCTCAATGATCGCACTCGGGTGGATCGCCACGGCTTAGCTCACAGTTGTTGGGTCAAGAGACCATCGCTCAGGGGGCACAGCCAAGGAGAACGCTCGAGGACAGGCGGTGGGAGCAACCAAGCCCAGCGATCGGGTCCACAGATCGGAATCCACGAATCGGAATACAGAGAGCAGGTATGGCTCGTGCGTCAATGTCGGAAATGGCGCATCCCGGTGAACAACATCGCGATATCGTGCTCATCGGCAGCAGCAATGACCTCCTCGTCGCGCATCGATCCACCTGGCTGAATGACGGCCCGTATACCAGCCGCTGCGGCTTGGTCGAGTCCATCACGGAACGGAAAGAAGGCATCCGACGCCAACACCGCCCCCGCTACCTCCAAGCCGGCCTGCTCGGCCTTGATCCCGGCGATGCGCGCCGAGTTTACCCGACTCATCTGTCCAGCCCCGACACCCACGGTCATGCCGTCCTTTGCATAGACGATGGCATTGGATTTGACGAACTTGGCGACGCGCCAGGCAAACAGCAGGTCGTCGCGCTCCGCCTGACTCGGCTCGCGCTTGCTGACGCAGCTGAGTGTCGCCGTGAGATCCCGATCGGCGTCTTGCACCAAGAGTCCGCCACGAACACGCTTGAAATCTCGATAACCCTGCCGCTCGACAGGCCAGGGACCGCAGCGCAGCAGACGGACATTCTTCTTCGTCGCAATGGCCTCCATCGCCTCGGCGCTGACCTCGGGGGCGATGATCACCTCAACGAACTGCCTGGAAACGATGGCCGCTGCCGTCTCGCCATCGAGCAGCTCATTGACCGCGACGATGCCACCGAATGCCGATTCAGGATCGGTGCTGAAGGCACGCTCATAGGCGCCGAGCAGTGTTTCTCCCACCGCCACGCCGCAAGGGTTGGCGTGCTTGACGATGACGCAGGCTGATGCGTCGCTGAACTGCTTGACACATTCGAGCGCCGCATCGGTGTCAGCAATATTGTTGTAGCTCAGTGCCTTGCCTTGCAGCTGCTCGGCTGTTGCGACACAGGCCTCACAGCCACCACGGCCAACGTAGAAGGCTGCGCTCTGATGCGGATTCTCGCCGTAACGCATCGCCTGGCGTTTGCGGAACTGCATATTGAAGGTGCGCGGCAGACCGTCTGGCTTGCCCTCTGGATGCTCAACAATGGCGCCCAGATAGTTGGCGATGGCGCCATCGTATTGGGCCGTATGCTCGAATGCCCGTACCGCCAGATCAAAGCGGGTCTGAGCATCCACGACCCCGTTGTTCGCAGCCATTGCCTGCAAGACCCGGTCATAGTCCGCTGGATCGCAGACGACGGTGACATCGCGGTGGTTCTTGGCTGCAGCACGGATCAGCGTCGGACCGCCAATGTCGATGTTTTCGATTGCGGTGGGCAGGTCGCAATCAGGGCGAGCGACGGTCTGCTCGAACGGGTAGAGGTTCACCACCACCAGGTCGATGGGATGGATCTCATTCTCGTGCATGACCGGATCATCTTCGCCGCGACGCCCGAGGATGCCGCCGTGGATGCGCGGATGCAGCGTCTTCACGCGCCCATCCATCATCTCCGGAAAACCGGTGTATTCGGCTACCTCAATCACTGGCACATCGTGCTCAGTGAGCAGCCGCGCCGTGCCACCTGTGGACAGGATCTCGATCCCTTGCTTGCTCAACGCAGTGGCGAAGGCGGCAATGCCGGTCTTGTCAGAGACGCTGATCAGGGCCCGTTTCATTGGTTTCATTCTGGTCTTCTCCAGGTGCGGCTTACGCGCAGAGCCGTGTCTGCGCTGCTAGGCCTGGTCGGTCCTAGGCTTGAGCTTCTTGCGCAGGGTGCCGCGGCTGATGCCCAAGATCTCGGCGGCTGCGGATTGATTGCCTTTGGTGTGCTCGAGCACTGCTGTGAACATCGGCTGCTCCACCTCGTCCATCACCAGTCGATAGAGCCCCCGGATGTCATGGTCACCCATGCTGCACAGGTAGCTACGCAAAGCGGTCAGCACGCATTCTCGCAAAGGCTCGGTGTGGCCCGACTCATGCTTTTCAACATCCGTTACCGCAAAGCTTTGCCCGTCATTCATCGATTGACCCCTTGCCGCCCGTTCGAGGTGGTATTTGCGCGCCATTATGCTGGCGTCGTCTAGGCCCTCAGCCCAGGCTCCTTGCCGAGCAAGGAGGACTGGCTAACGGCTCAAGGCCTAAGGAAGCGGTCTCGGCAACATAGGCTCGCAGCAGGGCTAGCTGCTCTGCCGCTGAGGTCGTTGCCATCAAACGCCGGCGCAAAGGCTCTTCCCCTGCGTCCGAGCCAGACTCGCCACCCAAGCCACGCAGGTACCAGCCAATATGCTTGCGTGCGATCAACACCCCGCGCCGCTCGCCGTAGAACCCGTAGAGCCGGTCCAGATGCTCCGTCAGGATCGCTCCAATCCAGACTAGCGAGGGTGTTGTCGGCACCTCGGATGCCGTCGTTGGGGGCTCGCCACTCGCCGAGTACTCTGCTGTCGCCGGTGGTGTTGCAAGACCGCCGAGAACGGTTGCGATGCGACCGAAGATCCAAGGTCGGCCCAATGCGGCGCGTCCGATCATAATAGCATCGGCGTCGGTCCTGTTCAGCACCTCGAGTGCCTTGGCCGGTCCATCGATATCACCGTTGGCCACTAGCGGCAGCGTTGGACACAGATCGCGGATGCTGGCCAGGCTGTCAAACTCCGCTTCGCCCGAATAGCCGCAGGCACGAGTGCGACCATGCACCGTCAAGAGCTGAATCCCGCTGGCCTCGGCAATCTGCGCAATGCGTCCCAGGTTGCGCGTCTGCGGTGACCAGCCCGTGCGCGTCTTCAGCGTCACCGGCACATCGACAGCGCCCACCACGGCCTCCAGGATGCGTCCGACCAGGCGCTCATCGCGCAGCAGTGCTGAGCCTGCGGCAACCTTGCACACCTTCTTCGCCGGACAGCCGAGGTTGATGTCGATCAGCTCGGCACCGCGCTCGACATTGTGCCGCGCCGCCTCCGCCATCTGCTGCGGATCGGCGCCCGCGATCTGCACCGCAATCGGTCCCGGCTCACCCTGATGATTGCTGCGCTCGCAGCTCTTACGCGTGCGGCGTAGGGCGGGATTCGCGGACAGCATCTCGGAGACGGCAAGACCAGCACCGAGCCGCCGGCAGAGGAGGCGAAAGGGTTGATCGGTGACCCCGGCCATCGGCGCCAGAATCAAGCGGTTCTGGATGTTGACTGAGCCGATCTGTAGCGGCTGCAAGAGCTTGGTGGCTTGCGTCGCAGCGGCGTCTGACTCGGGCATCAGGAGGTTGTGGTCGGTCTGCGTGCGAGCGACTCCCGTGTTGTCCTTAGGCAACCGGCTGCCGCTGACCGGCGATCAGCACCCAGTCATCGCGTTCCAACGGGGGCTCGAGCGCAAAGCTCGCCCGATAGGCATTGCTGACCATCTCAGCTTGGTGCTTCAGGATACCGGAGAGCGCAATGAGGCCACCTTGCTTGGTCAGCTGGCTCAGGCTCGGCGCTAGCGCGACCAAGGGGCCAGCGAGGATATTGGCGACCAGCAAATCGGCAACCTGTCTTGGCAACTGCTCCGGCTCGTAGACGCAGAGACGCTCGCCGACGGCGTTGATCTGGGCGTTCTCCAAGGTGGCCTCCAGGGCCTGCGGATCATGGTCAACGGCAATCGCTCGCGCGGCCCCGAGCTTCAGTGCCGCGATCGCCAGGATACCAGAGCCGCAGCCGAAATCGATGAGCGTCGAGCCAGCGAGCGGGGCTCGATCAAGCCACTCTAGACACAAGGCGGTGGTCGCATGATGGCCAGTGCCAAACGCCAGCCCTGGATCAAGATCGATGACGACGGCATCAGCTCGGTCCACTGTCTGGCCGCGCGGGCAGACCCAGAGTCGCTCGCCGAAACGCTGTGGCTTCAGGCCTTCGAGCCAGATGCGCTCCCAGGGCTGGTCCTCGAGTCGGTGCAGGCTTGGCGGGGCGAGACATTGAGCCGCCAAGCGTTGGGAGGCGGCTTCGGCCTGCATGCTGCCGGCTGGGCTGTCGTCAAACAAGGCGGTGATGCGCAGTTGGCGCCAGAGCGGGGTCTCGCCTGGGGCGGGCTCGAGCACCTGATGGGGGTTCCAACTGGGCTCCGCTGAGTTGACTACTGGGTCGACCAGCCCGTCGTTGCCGTCATCCAGGGTCACCGCTAACGCGCCAGCATTCTCCAGCGCCGCCTCGATCAACGGCGCCGCGTCTCGGTCTGCTAACAGCTCGAGCTCGATCCAGGCCATCGTGGTGGAGCAGTGGCTGCGGTCAGAGACCGAGCTTCTTCTCGAGATAATGGATATTGACGCCGCCCTGCTGGAAGGCGGCGTCCTTCAGCAACTGCCGATGCAACGGAATGTTGGTGTTGATGCCTTGAATGATGGTCTCGCGCAGCGCGTTGCTCATGCGCGCGAGCGCCGCGTTTCGGTCTTCCCCATGAGCGATCAGTTTGCCGATCATCGAGTCGTAATAGGGCGGTACCACGTAGCCCGCATAGATATGGGTGTCGATCCGCACACCAGGCCCACCCGGCGCATGGAACTCCTCGATGGGTCCTGGGCTCGGCATGAAGGTCTCCGAATGCTCCGCGTTCAACCGGCACTCGATGGCGTGGCCGCGCGGCACGATGTCGCTCTGCTGATAGCGCAGCCGCTCGCCGCCTGCAACCAGGATCTGCTCCTTGATCACATCGATGCCGGTGATCATCTCGGTGACCGGATGCTCCACCTGCACCCGGGTATTCATCTCGATGAAGTAGAACTCGTCGTCCTGATAGAGGAACTCAAAGGTGCCCAGGCCGCGATAGCCGATGGTGCTGCAGGCCTCGGCACAGCGCTCGCCGATCCGCTGCCGCTGCTCCGGCGTGATACCGGGGGCGGGGGCCTCTTCGATGACCTTTTGATGCCGGCGCTGCATCGAGCAATCGCGCTCGCAGAGATGGATGGCGTTGCCGTAGCTGTCAGCGAGCACCTGAAACTCCACATGGCGTGGGTTCTCCAGGTACTTCTCCATATAGACCACATCATTGCCAAAGGCGGCACCGGCCTCGGCCTTGGTCAGCGAGATCGCATTCAGCAAGGTGGCATCCGAGTGCACCACGCGCATCCCACGGCCGCCGCCACCGCCAGCGGCCTTGATGATCACCGGATAGCGGATCTCGCGTGCCAGCTGCAATGTGTGCTTGGCGTCGTCGTCGATCGGGCCATCGGAGCCGGGCACGCAGGGCACGCCAGCCTGTTTCATCGCTCGAATCGCCGAGACCTTATCGCCCATCAGCCGAATCGTGTCCGGCTTGGGGCCGATGAACACGAAGCCAGAGCGCTCGACGCGCTCGGCGAAATCGGCATTCTCCGACAAGAAGCCGTAGCCGGGATGGATAGCGACGGTGTCGGTGACCTCTGCGGCGCTGATGATCGCCGGGATGTGCAGGTAGCTGTCGCGAGAGGGCGCCGGACCGATGCAGACCGATTCATCGGCGAGCAGCACATGCTTCAGCTCGCGGTCGGCCTCGGAATGGACGGCGACGGTCTTGATGCCAAGCTCGCGGCAGGCGCGCTGGATACGCAGCGCGATCTCGCCGCGGTTGGCGATGAGGATCTTCTCGATCATTCGATCACGAACAACGGTTGGTTGTACTCAACAGGCTGGCCGTTCTCGACCATGATCTTCTTGATCACGCCAGCGCGCTCTGATTCGATCTGATTCAGGATCTTCATGGCCTCGATGATGCAGAGGATGTCACCGACCTTGACCTCCTGGCCCTCTTCGACGAACGACTTCGCGCCAGGCGAGGGCGATCGGTAGAAGGTGCCGACCATCGGTGAGCGCGCCAGACAGGCATCGTCGATCTCCGGGGCGCTTGGCGCGGCGCTCTGAACCGAAGTCGCAGGCGCCGGAGCTCCACTCGGGGCCGCTGGTGCAGCCGGGGGCATCATGAACTGCGGTGCTCCACTGCCATGACGGCTGATACGCACAGACTCTTCACCCTCGTGAATCTCGATCTCTGCGACGTTCGATTCATCGAGCAATTCGATCAGCTTTTTGACCTTGCGGATGTCCATGACAGTTGATCTTCTCGCCGTGGATTAATGCTTGACTCTTCGCGAGTACTGGTTGATGGCTACGACCCGAGCGCGCCGCGCAAGCGCCTAGGGCGGCGGGTTGCCGAGCCGGCGTAATGCTGCGGCCAGGGCTAGGTCGTAGCCCTCTGCGCCGAGCCCGGTGATGACCCCTTCAGCAATATCAGAGAAGTACGAATGGGCTCGAAACGGCTCGCGCGCAAAGACATTGGACAGGTGCACCTCGATAAAGGGGATAGCGACCGCCAACAGCGCATCTCTTAGCGCAATGCTGCTGTGCGTGAACGCGGCCGGATTGAACAGGATGAAGGCAACGCCCTCAGCCCTAGCCCGATGGATGGCATCAATGAGCTCATGCTCGGCATTGCTTTGCAGCATCTGCAGCTCGTGACCGGAGGCCTCGGCGCTGGTGCAAAGGCGACGGCCAATATCCTCAAGTCTGTCCCGACCGTATTTGTCCGGCTCCCGGGTGCCGAGCAGGTTTAGGTTGGGGCCGTTCAGGCAGAGGATCTTGGCCATGACACCGATCGAAATCGCTGCCATTGGCAGCGAACCGTCGAGAAAAGGGCATGCTGAGGTGATGCGAGGCACATGGCGCTCTAGGGTACGGCATTAGGCGCCGATTTACAAAGTCACCGTTGTCCTGCCGAGGATAAGCGAAGTTTTCGGCGCCGTTAGCGACCGTATAACAGCCTGTTCAGGGCAGCCCGCTCGCGGAGATTGCGCTAGTTGACCCCAAGAAGTCGCGGTTTGACCTCTGTCTCGAGCAGGTCAGCGTCGATCTCGCCAGTGTGGCTGAAGATGCGCTGCCCAAGGGGATCGAATCCGACTGTAAAGGGTAGCCCGCTGGTGCGGTTGCCAAGCTTGTGGGAGAGCTCAACGCTGTCTCGGTCGCCGAGCAGGATGGGATAGCTCACCGGGTTGTCTTCAAGAAAATCCGCCACTTCTTCAGCACGATCGATGGCGATACCGACGATCTGCAGTCCTTGGTTGCCGTAGGTCTGCTGCCACTCATCGAGCAGTGGCATCTCGCGTAGGCAGGGCGGGCACCAGGTCGCCCAGAAGTTGAGCACCAGCACCTTGCCGGCCCATGCATTGCTGCTGAGCTCACGGCCGTTGACTGTGGGTAAACGAAAGTCGGGAAGGGTCTCCAGCGTGCCCTGCTGAGCACCACGTCGAGGCGGTTCGGTGCTGCTGTCGCCGACCTGGAGCCAGCGCTCACCGAACAGGGCTAAGCCAATGCTGACCGAGCCGGCCAGCAGCGTCACGGCCAGGACCTTTGCGGCATTCACCGGCCGAACTCGTTGAGGTGGGCCGCAAACTCGTCTGCTGGCACAAAGCCAACCAGCCGCCATCCGCGCTGCTCCTCGCCGCTGCTATCGAAGAAGAGCATTGCTGGCGGTCCTGGGATACCGAAGCGCTCCTGCATCAGCGCCTTGTCTTCGGCGTCGTTCGCAGTGACATCCGCCTGCAAGAGCACGTAACGCTGCATCGCCTGCTGCACCTCAGGGTCGGGGAAGGTGTAGCGCTCCATCTCCTTACAGGACACACACCAGTCCGCATAGAAGTCGAGCATCACGGGCTTGCCTTGCGCCTGGGCCTCGGCCACGGCCCGGTCGAGATCGGCCACGGTCTTGATGCGCTTGAACTCCGGATGTGCGGCAACAGCCCCATGGCCACCCGCTGCTGGCATCAAGCCGCGCAGCGGTTGGATCGTATCCTTACCGCCAGCGGCGGTGCCGACCAGCATCAGCACACCGTAGACCAACAAGGCGACGCCGAGCGCTTTCCACAGCTTGGACCAGCCGCTGGCCTGCGGGCCGTGCTGGGTGAGGGCACCCAGATAGACACCCGAGCTGATCAACAGCAGGGCCCAGAGCACCATCGCGAAGGCTGCTGGGATCACGCGCTCAACCAAGAGGATCGCCACCGCTAGCAGCAGCACGCCGAAGACGGCCTTCACCGAATCCATCCAGGCGCCAGCGCGCGGCAGCAGCTTGCCGGCCGAGGTGCCGATCGCCAGCAAGGGGGCGCCCATTCCAAGGCCCAGTCCCAGCAAGGCGAAGAAGCCAAGTACCGCATCGCCGGTCTTGCCAATGAAGATCAGGGCGCCCATGAGGGGGGGCGCGACGCAGGGGCCGACGATCAATGCCGAGAGCGCGCCCATGATCGCGGCGCCGGTGAGGGTGCCACCCTGTTGCTTGTTGCTCAGTTGGGTGAGCTTGGTCTGCAAGCTGCTCGGCAGCTGCAGGTCGTAGAAGCCGAACATCGATAGCGACAAGGCGATAAAGATCGCCGCGAAGGCCGCCAACACCCAGGCGTTCTGGAAGGTTGCCTGCAGGTTCGCGCCAAAGAGCCCGGCGATGACGCCGACAATGGCATAGGTCAGCGCCATGGCCAGGACATAGGCGAGCGACAGGAAAAAGGCCTTACGTGTCGTGATCTGGTCACCCTGGCCCGCAATGATGCCGGACAGGATTGGGATCATCGGGAAGACACAAGGCGTGAACGCGAGCAACAGCCCGAGCACGAAGAAGATCGCCACTGCGCCGAAGATACCGGTCTCGGCCAACCGCGCCGCGATCTGGTCCTGCTCGGAGACCCGCTCCGGTGCTGCTGAGTCCGTGTCCGAGCCAGTATCTGAGCCTGTGACTGAGCCAGCATCTGGGCCAGTCACTGACGCAGCGCCCTCTTCACCCGCTTCAGGTTGCACAGGCTCCGAGAGTGCCACCGTCGTCACCGCGGGCGGGAGGTCAAGCGTGACGCGATCAGTCACCGGCGGATAGCAGATGCCGCGCTCGGCACAGCCCTGATACTTGGCAACCAAGGTCACGCTGGTCGCCGCCTCGCTGCGGCGCAGCAGCGGCACCCTGAGATCGACATCGCCGTGATAGATCGCGACATCACCGATGCTGCCGTCGGGGCGCACCGTGTCTGGCTTGATCTCGGCCGGAGGCAGTTCGTAGGCGCCGAGCTGAACGCCCTCGGCATCCTCGAGCGCGAGCTCGATCTTGTCGTGATAGAGATAGGTCTCAGGTGCAATCCGCCAGCGCAGGGCCAGGGTCTGAGGGTCTTCGACCGCGACGTCGAGCTGGAAGGCCTCTTCGGCGGGCAGGATGTCATCCTCGAAGCCGAAACCCAACGATTGAGTGCCACTGCTGAGCTGGGCGCTGACCGCGGCGCTGTCCTGCTCATCCATCAGTGCGGTCGGTGCCTTTGCGGGCGGCTCAACAGCGGCCAAGCGCGGTAGCTCTAGCAGGATGCTCTGGCGCTGCGGCGGATAGCAGAGTCCAGCATCGGCGCAGCCCTGAGACTGAGTCTCGATTCGCACGACCTCGCCGACATCGCCACTGCGCTCAACCGGCAGCGTTGCCTCGACCCGATCGCGATAGATCTCAACCTCGCCGAAGAAGGGGTCCGTCTTGCTCTCAGCCGGTGGCAGCGCTGCCGCACCTAGCTCAAAGCCCGGTGTCTTGCTCTCAAAGCGGAACTTGGAGCCATACAAGTAGTAACCCGGCTCGATATCCCAGCTCACTGTTACAGCATCAGGCTCCTGGGCGTCACCGCTGATCCGAAACGCCTGATCCGGCTGCAGGAACTCGTCCTCAGCCGCACCCGTCACGGGCGGCGCTAGACCCAGCGCCAGAGCCAGGGCCAGCAGAAGCAGACCGAAGCGAGCAAGTGGTGGGTCGCTGCAGGCTCGGCGGTGTTGTTGGCCCATCCGGTCTCGGGCGATGAAGTCAGTCAGTGGTTGTTCGCAGTACATTGGCGGACCCAGTCGAGATAGTTCTTGTTGCCGGCGGTGATCGGATGACTGATCACTTCGGGGACCTTATAGGGATGGAGTGCGTCGATGCGCGCTGCAAGCGCATCGACTGAGCTCTCCATTGTCTTGATGATCAGCAGCACCTCATTGTCGGTCTCGATCTCAGTCTGCCAGCGGTAGATCGAAACGACACCACTAAGGATGTTGACGCAGGCTGCAAGATGCTCGCTGACGAGTGCTTCTGCCAGCTCTTGCGCGGTCTGCATATTGGGGCAGGTGCACAGACTCACATAGACTGGCTCAGGGGTATCGTGAGTTCCCATAGGTCTGCCTCGAGTGTGGAGCGGACTGTGATTGTGTCGGACATTGCTGGGTACTGCTTGCAACAGGGCTTGCAATAGGGCTTGCAACGAGCAGCGCTGCCGACGAGCCGCATAGACTAACGGAAACCGGGCGCCGAGGCTGTGCCGGTTTGAATCGCCAAAATCCGGACAAACGTCCGGGTCATTGCGTCAGGCGTCAGATGCCGGGCGCCCAACTAGCGAGGCTTCCCCGATGTGGATCATCCTTCTTCTGTTCGTCTTCGCCCCATTGATCGAGCTCTACTTCCTGATCCAAGTCGGCTCAGTCATCGGCGCGCTACCCACCATCCTTCTCTCGATCCTGACTGCGGTCATCGGTGGCTACTTGGTTCGACGTCAAGGGCTCACTGTACTGATGCGGGTCCGCAGCATGCTCGATCGCGGCGAGACGCCAGCGCTCGAGCTCTTGGATGGCGCTGTGCTCCTGGTATGCGGCTTCGCCCTGATGCTGCCCGGCTTCGTCACCGATGCGGTTGGCTTTGTGCTGCTGGTGCCGCCTGTCCGGCATGCGCTGATTCGGCGCTACGTCAAGCTGGTCCCGGTTCAGGGCGGGGTGGTGGTGCAGGAAGAGCGCACGACTCGGCGCACCATCGAAGGCGACTGGCGCCGCGAGGACTGAAAGGGGCCCGGCGCAACATTTCCCCCTTGACACAGCGCAGACGCTGCCTATTATTAGCACTCGCTCGAGATGAGTGCTAACAGCCAACCGAAACCTTTGGTTTTGAATGGCGCCAACAGTTCGACATCGGCGTCGGGCATCGCCCGTCCCGGTCTTCTACCCCACAACCTAGTTTATGACCCTGAGGGCTAACGCAAATGAAGATTCGTCCCTTGCATGACCGCATCGTGGTCCGTCGCATGGAAGAGGAGCGCACCTCTGCTGGCGGCATCGTGATCCCGGACTCGGCCACCGAGAAGCCGATTCAGGGCGAGGTCATTGCCGTCGGTAACGGCAAGATCATGGACAACGGCGACACCCGCAACCTCGACGTCAAGGTTGGCGACAAGGTGTTGTTCGGCAAGTACTCCGGCACCGAGGTCAAGCTCGACGGCGAGGACTTTCTGGTGATGCGCGAAGAAGACGTCATGGGCGTCATCGAGGGCTAATCCGCGCGCCCAGCCGCCAACGCCCGTCGGATCGGTCCGACAACAATCGTTCGACACAACCAGTTTTGCTTGAGGAAACAACGCGATGAGCGCAAAAGAAGTCAAGTTCGGCCTCGATGCCCGTAACCGTATGGTCGAGGGTGTCAATATCCTGGCCAATGCCGTCAAGGTCACCCTGGGTCCCAAGGGTCGCAACGTGGTGCTGGAGAAGTCCTTCGGCGCCCCGACCGTCACCAAAGACGGTGTCAGCGTCGCCAAGGAGATCGAGCTCTCCGATAAGTTCGAGAACATGGGTGCACAGATGGTCAAGGAGGTTGCCTCCCAGACCAGCGACATCGCTGGTGATGGCACCACCACCGCCACCGTGCTGGCGCAGGCCATGGTCCGCGAAGGCATGAAGGCGGTCGCCGCCGGCATGAATCCCATGGACCTCAAGCGTGGTATCGACAAGGCGGTTGAAGCCGCTGTGACCCAGCTGAAGGAGCTGTCCAAGCCTTGCTCCAACAACAAGGAGATCGCTCAGGTCGGGACCATCTCTGCCAACTCCGATGAGTCGATCGGCGAGATCATCGCCGAGGCCATGGAGAAGGTCGGCAAGGAAGGTGTCATCACCGTCGAAGAGGGCAAGTCGCTGCACAACGAGCTCGACGTCGTCGAGGGCATGCAGTTCGACCGCGGCTACCTGTCGCCGTACTTCATCAACAACCAGCAGAGCCAGACCGCTGAGCTGGAAGACCCCTTCATCCTGCTGCACGACAAGAAGATCTCGAACATCCGCGATCTCCTGCCCGTGCTCGAGGCCGTTGCCAAGGCCGGTCGTCCGCTGATGATCGTCGCCGAGGACATCGAGGGTGAGGCCCTGGCCACCCTGGTCGTCAACTCGATCCGCGGCATCATCAAGGTTTGTGCCGTCAAGGCACCGGGCTTCGGCGACCGCCGCAAGGCCATGCTGCAGGACATCGCCATCCTCACCGGCGGTACCGTCATCTCCGAGGAGGTCGGTCTGACGCTGGAGAAGACCACGCTGAACGAGCTGGGCTCCGCCAAGCGGGTGCAGATCACCAAGGACGAGACCACCATCATCGACGGCGCCGGACAGGATGACGAGATCAAGGGC
>NZ_JBUDPI010000030.1:0-19696 GCF_054919635.1 Halochromatium sp.
AGGTTGCAGTGGAAAGCCAAACCGAGGCGCTATGTTGATCCGCATCCTGGTGGACAGAGGCAAGCAGCTGGCGCGCGGCCGGTTGTTTGCGCTCGCCTGCTTCTTCGCCCTGCTCCCAAGCATCGGACCCGCCGACCCCTTCGCACTACCAGATTTTGGCAGCTCGGCCGACACCCTGATGTCCCGCGCCGAAGAGCGTGATCTTGGCCAAGAATTCATGAAATGGGTGCGCAAAGCGCTCCCGATCTCGACCGACCCGGTCCTCACCGATTACATCCAGACACTGGGTCAGCAGCTAGCGGCCTCGAGCAAGAGCCCCGGCCATTACGAGTTCTTTCTGATCGACGAACCCACGGTCAATGCCTTTGCCGGTCCCGACGGGCATATTGGCGTCTTCGCCGGGCTGGTCTTGGCCTCACAAACCGAGGGCGAGCTCGCGGCCGTGCTCGCGCATGAGCTCGCACACGTTAGCCAAGACCACCTGATGCGCAGCTTCGAGGCACAACGGCAGATGGCCCTGCCCGCTACCGCCCTCCTCCTAGCTGCTGCCGTGCTCGGCGCCACCGTCGATGCCAATCTCGGCGCCGCCGGCCTCATGGGCGTCCAGGGCGCCGCGGCTCAGCGACAGATCAACTTCACCCGGGCTAACGAGGAAGAGGCCGATCGCATCGGTATCGATACCCTTGCCCGTGCGGGCCACAATCCGTACGCCATGCCGGGCTTCTTCCAGCGCCTCGCCAAGACCACCAGGGTCTCTGACAGCGAAGCGCCCGAGTTCTTGCGCACCCATCCGGTTACCACCAGCCGCATCGCCGATGCGCTCAATCGGGCACGCCAATACGGCGTCCGTCAGCGACCGGATAGCCTCCGTTTCCATCTCGCGCGCGCCAACCTGCGCCAGCGCAGCGAGAGCAATCCAGCACGCGCTGTCGAGCACTTCGCCAAGACGCTTGAGCAAGGCCGGTATCGCGATGAAACCGCAGAGCGCTACGGCTATGCGCTCGCCCTGACCCGAGCCGGCCGTCTCGAGGCCGCCCGCGCGCAGCTCGAGCCTCTGCTCGAGCAGCATCCCTCGCAGACCGAATTCCTCGTGCTAAGCGCCGACATCGACCGCCGCGCGGGCAAGCCACAGCAGGCGGTACGGGACTTGAAAGGGCCAGTCGGCCTCTCGCCTGGCAATTGGCCGCTGAATCAAGCCTATGCCGAGGCCTTGATGGCTGCCTCAAAGCCGCGTGAGGCGCTGGCAGCGCTGCAACGCTTCGTCGCACTGCGCCCCAACATCGCGCCGATCTACGAGCTGATGGCCGACGCGGCTGGACAATCAGGTCAGCGCGCCCTGAACTACCGCTACCGGGCCGAATACTTCTACCATAGTGACGAGCTCGAGCCCGCGATTCGCCAGCTCGAGCTGGCGCTGCGTCTGAAGGACCTCGACTTCCATCTCGCCTCGAGACTCCAGGTCCGGCTCGACGAGCTGCAGACGTTGGAGCAGGCGCGTAAGGCCCGAGAATGATGAGCTCGCGAATGACGCAGGGGCGCGCCGCTCAGCGCCGCAGAAACCTCGGGTTTTCCACAGTCAGCCAGAGCATAAACGCGGTTTTCAGTGCCTGACGGATACGCTAAGCTAAATGGATCGGCGATACGGAAGACCTGAGCTCGTGTTTTTTGCAGAGCCCAGCCGCCCTCGTCAAAGTGCCCTCGTCGAGCTGCCCTCGTCAGGTTGTCCCGGTCTCAGCTCGGGACAGGACGCTCAGGCCAAGACCGATGGGCAACGCCCGACTCGGGCACCAAGATAGTCAAGACCCCAACCGAAGGGGCGCGCCCAGCGGCGCGGAAAAATGATCGACCTCCAGCCCCAAAGGCTCCAACCCGTGTTCGATAGAGGAGATGTTCCATGATCGACGCAAAACGTAGAACCCTGCTCAAGGGCTCCCTGGGTGTCAGTGCGATTGGCGTTGCCGTCAGCGCTGGCCTACTCACCCCCGGTACCGTACTCGCGAACTGGCCCAAAGAGGCCTTCTCCGCCACCGAGACCGATGCCGCGCTGAAAGACCTGCTCGGTAGCGCCTCCACCGAGACCAGCGACCAGGTCAAGATCAAGGCTCCCGACATCGCCGAGAATGGCGCCGTGGTCCCAGTGACGGTCGAGAGCGATGTTGAAGGTGCCAAGTCGATCTCGATCATCGCCTCCGGCAACGGAACCCCGCTGATTGCCTCGTTCGACCTGGGCGCCGATGCCGTCCCGTTCGTGTCCACCCGCATCAAGATGGCCAAGACCGCCGATGTCGTCGCTGTTGTGAAGACCGACGGCGGCCTGCTCAGCGCCGCCAAGCCTGTCAAGGTCACCATCGGTGGCTGTGGCGGCTGACGCCAAGACACCCTGGCTTCAACCACCGGATAACGAACTGAGGTAAGACAATGGCAGGCAACATCAAGATCCGCGCCAAGACCAGCAACGGTGTCACCACCGTCAAATCCCTGATGAGCCATGAGATGGAAACCGGGCTGCGCAAGGACAAGAAGACCGGCGAGCCGATCCCTGCTCACTTCATCCAGGAGGTCACCGCCAAGTGGAAGGACCAGGTCGTGATGACCGCCTTCTGGAGCGGCGGCGTCTCGAAGAACCCCTATCTGTCGTTCAAGTTCAATGGCGGCGAGAAGGGCGACACGGTCGAGATCAGCTGGGTCGACAATCAAGGCCAGAGCGAGAGCGGCACCGCCGAGATCAGCTAGCCGTCGCAGGATTCGACGCCCAAACGGGGGCGCCGAGCCAGCGAGAACAAAGCCCCGCTATGAGCGGGGCTTTTTTGGTGGATCACAGCGGCCTCGCGCTTATACTGCTGATACCTTCTTACGTCGGCGGCGCGCGATCTCGATGGCGGATGCATCCCGCAACGAGCCCGTGTAGATCTTGCGCTCGCCGCTCGGGCGCCGACGGAAGCGCCGATAGCTCCACAGGTATTGGTCTGGACAGATAGCGATGCACTGTTCGATGCCGCGATTCAAGGCTACCGCCGCGGTCATATCGTCATCGCTGTCGATACCCTCCGGCGCCCTCAGGCAATGGATACGAAAACCGGCTGAGCGCGGAAGTCGCTCGGCAATCATGAAGATCACCGGTGCACCACTGCGGCGGGCAAGCCGGCTCACCAGCAGCATCGTATAGGCGGGCACGCCGAACAGCGGCGCGAACACCGCCCCCTTCTCCTCCCGAGGCTCCTGATCCGGCAAGATACCGACGTTATCACCGCGCTCGAGCGCTCCGAGCAAGAGCTTGATACCGCGTGCTGTAATGGGAGCCAGGGTCGCACCAGCACGTCGTCTGGCCTCGACGATCAGCTCATCGAGTAGGCGCTGAGGCTTATAGAAGATCGCCGTTGGACCGCGCGTCGAGAGATACAGACCCGCAAGCTCCCAAGCGCCAAGATGCGGTGACAGCACGATCAGTCCCTGTCCTGGCTCACGCTCGAGCAGTTCGATGCCACGGACCTCGCGGATCAGCGACAGCGCCTCGGCGGGGGGTCGCAGCCAGAGCGGGGCGGTCTCGAACAGGGTCTTACCCAGCTCGCGCAGACTACGATTGCGCATCCGAGTCAGCTCCGCAGCGGGACGCTCCGGCGCATAGAGACTGATATTGATCAGCGCATTGCGTCGCTGGCGGTTCGGGATCAACGCCATCCCCCAGCCAACCAGGGCCCCGAGCCGATGCAGCACCGGCAATGGCACCCCAGCTAGGGTGCGGACCAAGGCACGCGCAGCGCGCTCGCGCCAGCTCAGAGCCGGTGCAGCCGTATCGGTCGTGGTCGCCGGAATCCTGGGTGGAATCGGCGCGGTTAGGCGCGACGCAGGTTCCGCTTGCCGTCGGGATTTCACAGGGGTTTCCAATAGCAGGTCGGGCACAGCTCGTTTATCGTAATCTGCCCCGGAGCAGGGCAGAGCACATCAAGATCAACAACCACCGATCGAAGGAGCCACATCATGGGCGAGCACTTACCTACCTCGCTGTCTCCTGAGCAGGCCCACCGACTGCTCCAGGATGATCCGCAAGCCTTGCTGGTCGATATCCGCTCGACCATGGAGTTCCTGTTCGTCGGCCATCCGACCGGCGCCGTGCATGTACCCTGGATCGATGAGCCCGACTGGACCGTCAACCCACAGTTCCTGACCGAGATCCGCAAGCGTCTGCTCGGTGGCGCCGTCTGCACGCCGGACAATACCTGTGCCCCGGTGGTGCTGATCTGCCGAAGCGGCAAGCGCTCGCTCGAGGCCGGCAAGGCCTTGCTCGAGTCCGGGCTTATCAACGTCTTCCATGTTGATGAAGGCTTTGAGGGCGAGCTCGACGAGCATCATCACCGATCCAGTAGCGGCGGCTGGCGGTTCCGTGGCCTGCCTTGGGAGCAGTGTTGAGCGAGCGCAGCATCGAATCAGCGTCAGCCAAGGCGCGTGATTCCCGCGCTGGCCTGATCAGTCGACTGCACCGGCTCGAGCTGGACCTGGGTCCCGGTTGGGGCGCTTTTTGGGCTAGCCTTGGGGCTGGCCTTGGGTCTTGAGGCGCCTAGCGAGCGTTTTGCGCGGCGTTCGGCTTCCGCCTCAGTGCCTCGCTCAACCAGGTCGTGCAAGCTGATGTTATTGAGGTAACCATAGATCCGATCGCTGAGATCCATCCACAGATCGTGGGTCAGACAAGGGCCGTCGCCCTTGCAATTGTGCGCACCACCGCAGCGTGTGGTGTCAACATTCTCATCAACGGCCGTGATCACCTCGGCGATGTAGATCGCCTCTGCTTCGCGTGCCAGATTATAGCCGCCGCCCGGGCCACGGACACTGAGCACGAGCCCGCGCTTGCGCAGCTTCGCAAACAACTGCTCTAGATAGGACAGGGAGATACCCTGCCGCTGAGCAATATCGGCAAGCGCAATCGGTCCGTTGCCCTGATGGATGGCCAAGTCTAGAACGGCGGTCACCGCATAACGCCCTTTTGTTGTCAGTCTCACCTCAACTCCCCCCGGCTGATAGCTTGATCAAGCGACATCCTATGATAGCCGACGAATACCATCAATTTTTCTCCGGCTCTGAGCTGAGCTCGGCCGGATCGAGCACACAGCCATCGAGATCATTGAGATGCTCGAAGTGCCGGGTAATCCCCTGCTCCTCAAGCGCCCGCGACATGGCCTCCATGCGCCGGTCCATGATGTGGATATGATCGAGCATCCGATTGACCGCGTTAGCAACCGGGTCTGGCGCATCGCGGGTGGCGCCATAGGCATCGAACCCCATGCGCTTGGCTGTGTCTGCACGTCGGCGCGTCTCCGCGTCGGCCGCATGCTCGATCACGCGCCCTGGCACACCCACCACCGTGCCACCGGCCGGCACCGGCTTCACCACCACGGCGTTAGAGCCGATACGCGCACCGTCGCCGATCACGATCGGCCCCAGCACCTTGGCACCGGCTCCGACCACCACATCGCAGCCGAGCGTCGGATGGCGTTTTCCCTTCTGCCAGCTGGTGCCGCCTAGGGTGACCCCGTGATAGAGCGTGCAGTCGTCACCAACCACGGCGGTCTCACCGATCACGACCCCCATGCCGTGATCGATGAAGAAGCGCCGGCCGAGCTGAGCACCGGGGTGGATCTCGATGCCGGTCAGTAGTCGCGCGAGATTCGACAGCATCCGCGCCAGCCATTTGAAGCCGCGCTGCCAGAGCGCATGCGAGAGCCGATGCATCATCACCGCATGCAGACCCGGATAGGTGGTCAGCACCTCGAACGCATTGCGCGCGGCTGGGTCGCGCTCGAACACACAGTCGATGTCTTCTCGCAACCGCTTGAACATTAGGTCATCTCCTCGGACTTCAGTCATCGCGTTCCTGCTCAGCGCTGAAACCGCTCCGGACGTTTTCGCCCTGCTGCTGCAGAGAGGATGCCGCGCAGGATATTCAGCTCGGTGCGGTCTGGACGGGCGCGATTGAACAGCCGCCGCAAGCGCCGGCGCAGGGTGCTGGACTGGGCTGGATCGGCGAATCCGATCTGGCCCAGCGTCCGCTCGAGATGGCCATAGAAGCTCATCATCTCGTCAGCAGTCGCGAGGTCGCTTCGCTCGACCTGAGCATCCCCCTCCGGCTCTCCTGCGAGCGAGCCATCACCCTGCCATTGCAGTGCCGTGCGCCGAAGCTCGTAGGCAAAGACCTGGGCCGCGGCGGCGATATTGAGTGAACTGTAATCCGGATTGGTCGCGATCCGCGTTAGGAAATGACAATACGAGAGCTCATCGTTGGTGAGACCAGACCGCTCTCGACCCAGCAACAGCGCGACATCCCCCTCCTCGGCGTCGCGTAAGAGCTGTTCTGCGCATCCAGCTGGGTCGACCTCGGGCCAGGACAAGGCGCGTGCGCGCGCGCTCGAGCCAATCACAAGGCGACAGCCGGCGAGCGCCTCGGCCAGCGAGTCGCAGATCCTTGCACGCGCCAGCAGGTCATCTGCTCCGGCCGCGCGGGCCATCGCCTCGGCATCCAGCCGCTGCTGTGGCCGAACCAAGACCAGCTGCGTCAGCCCCATGGTCTTCAGCGCGCGGGCGACCGCACCCACATTCGCGCTCAGGCTGGTCTCGATCAGCACGAAACGAACCCGGCTCAGCCGCATCGGGGTCGATACAGCGGCAGATTCGGCGCTTGACCCGCCAAGACCCTGACTAGGACCTTGATTGGGAGCCTGACGAGAGGCCTGACTGGGAGTCTGGCTAACCCCCTGATTGGCGACTGGGCTAAGGCCGCGGCCGGGCGCCGACGGTTCCGCTGCGCGACTTGGCATCGGCGGCTCAAAGGGATCTTTCTGGTCGGTTGCATCCATCACATCAGTTCTTCAGACTTTTCTTACCTTGTCAATCTACTATCCCTGACGCAGATGCATTATCGTAGGCGCCATGGATGCCATGTTGAACATTGCCATACGCGCCGCACGCAAGGCCGGGCGCATCGCCGTTCGATCTTACGAGCGGGGCGTCGACCTTCGCGTCAACGAGAAGGGCCGCAACGACTTCGTCAGCGAGGTCGATCGCGCCTGCGAGGCCGCCATCATTGAGGAGCTGCGGGGCAAGTTCCCAAACCACGCCATCCTCGCGGAGGAGAGCGGCAGCAGCAAGGGCCGTGATGGCAGCGATGAGGTCCAGTGGATCATCGACCCGCTCGACGGTACCACCAATTACCTGCACGGCTTCCCGCAATGGTCCATCTCGATCGGCATGCGCTATCGCGGGCTGATGGAACAGGCTGTGGTCTATGACCCGCTGCGCGAAGAGCTCTTCACCGCCAGTCGCGGCAGCGGCGCCATGCTCAACGACCGGCGCATCCGAGTCAGCGATCGGCGCGGACTGACCGGCGCCTTGATCGGCACCGGCATCCCGTTTCGGGATCAGTCTCAGCTCGCCACCTATCTCAGCATGATGGCAGCAATGATCCGCGATACCGCCGGCATCCGGCGGCCGGGATCGGCAGCGCTCGACTTTGCCTATGTTGCAGCCGGTCGGCTCGACGGCTTCTGGGAGCTTGGTCTCTCGCCTTGGGATTTTGCGGCAGGAGCGCTGTTGGTGGCTGAGGCGGGTGGCACCGTGACCGACCTGGCAGGTGGTGACCGCTTCTTTGAGACCTGCAACCTGGTCGCCGGCGGGCTCAAGGTCCACCAGTCCATGATCGAGCGCCTGAAGCCCTTCCGCAGCGCCGACCTGCCAGCTTGAGCCGCCGGGGCTTGAGCGTCCCGCCAGAACCTCCCGCTGCAACCTGCCCCTGAAGCGTTCTCACTGCAACATCCCCGCTGGAGCGTCACCCTTGGGGCGTCTCTCCTGAAGCAGGCGCCAAGAGGTGCCCAGGGCACCAAGAGGGCACCAAGACCGCGCATACCGCACCCGTTTACAGCTCAAGCATCGCCGACTGCGATCGCCACTGCCGACGCGGTCTCTGGCCCGATGTCCAAGACGTGACCCAGTGCCGGCGCCCGCCACTGTATCCGCTATCCTTGAGCTAAGGGTCGACTAACCAGACCCTGTCCGGCCGGTTGTTGGGCTGGTCGGGCTAGTGTCTTGGTGGAGACTCGAATGGCTTGGCTTGGCGATCATCAACAGTCCATCACCGTCGCGATCAGCGGCTCCGGGGGCAGCGGCGCACTGACAGCTGGCTTTATCCTCCTCGCGGCAGCCCAACGCTGCGACCGTTATGGGCTGATGATGCGCTCGGCCGGCCCCCAGGTGCGCGGCGGCGAGTCGATCGCCATCCTGCGCCTGGGTCCAAGCCCGGTGACCAATATCGGTGACCGGCTCGACATGCTCGCCGCACTGGATTGGCAGAATATCGAGCGCTTTCAAGATGAGCTTGCGCTCGATGCCAATAGTCTGATCTTGCACGATAGCGCCGCTGGGATGGTCCCCGAGCCGATTGCAGCAAGCGGCGCCGAGCAACAGCCGATCGATTTCAACCGCCATGCCGCTGAACATCGCGGTGGGCGCGCGAATATGATTGCCGTTGGCGTTCTGGGCGCCAAGATGGGCCTGCCGCTGCAGGTCTTGTCCACAGCAATCGAGGCCGTGATTGGCGATAAGGCGCCGACCGCCGTCGAGGCTGCGAAGGCCTGCGTCGCAACCGGCTATCGAGGCACGACGGCCCTGGCGGAGACGACACGCAGTTCAGAACCCGCTGCCGCCCAGGCTCCTGCCCAGTCTTTCACACCGATTCCCACCCCGCCTCCCGCAACGGTCCCGGACTCCACTCGACGCTGGCGGCTCAGCGGTAACGCCGCGGCAGGCCTAGGCGCGCTTCGGGCCGAAGTCGGCTTTGTCGCTGCCTATCCGATCACCCCAGCGAGCGAGATCCTGGAATGGCTAGCGCCGCGACTCGAGCGTGCCGGTGGCAGGCTCCTGCAGGCCGAAGACGAGCTGGCGGCCGTGAACATGCTCGTCGGTGCGAGCTTTGGCGGCACCCCCGCGCTCACCGCCACCTCCGGTCCCGGCCTGAGTCTGATGACCGAAGGCATCGGCCTAGCAGTCGCCAGCGAGACACCCATCCTAGTCGTCGATGTCGCCCGCGGCGGACCAAGCACCGGATTGCCGACCAAGTCGGAGCAAGCAGACCTCAACCAGGCCCTTTACGGACTGCACGGCGATGCGCCGCATCTGGTACTAGCGCCGCTTGATGTCGGCGATTGTGCGTACAGCGTCGAATGGGGCAGCCGGCTCGCGGAGAGCCTGCAGACCGCCGCGATTCTACTGTCCGATCAGGCCCTAGGTCAGACCCACGCCGTCATCGACCCACCACCGCGCTGTCCTCCGGTTCCCGGCCGCAAACGCGCGCGCCGAGCGTCTGCACCCCAGCCCGAGGATCGGGCAGCGACCAGCGACTTCGCACGTTACACGGCCAGCGCCGATGGTATCTCGCCGATGCCAACGCCAGGCGAGCCCGGACACGAGTACACCGCAGACGGACTCGCCCACGACGCGCGGGGCACCCCCTCGAGCAACGCGTCCGACCACCGCGAGCAGCTCAATAAGCTCAGCCGCAAACTGACGGCCCATGACTATGGCGATGGCTGGGCGCGGATCGATGGCGATCAGATCCCGGACGCGCGCGCTGAGCTGATCAGTCTCGTGACATGGGGATCGAGCTGGGGCGCGGTGCAGGAAGCGGCGATCCGGTTGCGCGCGCAGGGCCTGCGGGTGCAGACCATCGGGCTGCGCTTGCTCGCCCCGCTCCAGCACGCGCAGCTGAGCGCCGCGATTCAAGGCAGCCGGGTCCTGGTCGTCGAGGTCAATGCAACGGCTCAGCTCTTCCGTTATCTCAACGCCGAGCGCGCACTCCCGAGCTCGGCCCGTTCGTTCGCGCGCCCAGGCCCACTGCCGCTGCGCCCGTCCGAGATCATCGCGCAGCTGCAAGCGCTGCTCGGCGCGGCGCCAAGACCACAAGACAGCGGCCTTGAGAACGCTGAGCAGCCGGCCGAAGCCGCTGGCCCCAGAGGAGGTTTCTGATGCCCCGGGCGATGATCCCCAGTCTGCGAGCACGCGACTATCTCTCTGACATCAAGCCGATCTGGTGCCCGGGATGTGGCCATTTCGGCGTGCTCTCGGCGCTGACCAAGGCATTGGCTTATCTCGAGCGTCCGAAGCATGAGATCGCCATTATCTCAGGCATCGGCTGCTCGTCACGCCTGCCCGCGTATCTCGACTGCTACGGTTTCCACGGACTACACGGTCGTGCATTGCCGTTGGCCACCGGACTCAAGGCAGCCCGTCCCGACCTCACAGTGATCGCTGCGAGTGGCGATGGCGATGGATTCTCGATCGGTGGCAATCACTTCCTCCACGCCTGCCGCCGCGACATCGATCTTTGCTACATCGTGATGGACAACGCTGTTTATGGCATGACCAAAGGGCAGGCCTCGCCAACCACGCCTCCGGACTGGACCCAGAGCGCGCTGACGCCGCGCGGCACCGGAATACCCGCCTTTCGACCCGCCGCAATCGCACTCGCATCCGGCGCGAGCTTCATTGCCCGCGGCTTCAGCGGCGACCCCCATGGTCTCAGCGAGCTCATCGCGCATGCAATCCTGCATCCTGGCTTCGCCTTCGTTCATGTGCTCAGCCCTTGCCGCACCTACCGACCGGACGACCAGTCGAGCTGGAAGCAAGCGGTGCATCCATTCGGCGAGGCGCTGCTCTCCGAGACCGGGACCGGAACTGTAGGCGACCCCGACCGGCAGTGCGCACCTGCGCTGCAGGTCCAGGATGATGGGCTCGGACTGGGCATTCTTCACCAGGCCGCGCGTGAGCCAACGTCGACGAGCACAGCGATCGACGCTGGCAGAGACTCTAGCGGAGACCGGGGCCGAGACTGGGGCCCCGACCGTGACCCAGACCGGCAGGCTGCCTTGAACGCGATCGAAGCAGAGCTGGAGGCTTAGGCCCATGAATGACCCCACGACCTCCCCGCTAGACATCAGCAGTATCAGCGCCGGCGAAGCGCTGGCGCATGCTCTGGAATTCACTCACGATTCGGCGTCCCGCTACGCGCAGCTTCAGGCCTGTCTCGAGGCTCACCATAACCAGAAGGCGGCGGAGCTGTTGAGTCGGGTCGTCGAGCTCACCTTGGCCACAGCCAGCTCGATGCCAGGTCTGCAACCCCCTGAGCAGCTACCCCGAATCGCACCCTGGGAGCTGCTCTGGCGCTGCCCTGACCTGCTTGCGATCCGCGTTGCCGACAACAACCCCACCGCATGCAGCCATCAGATCAGCCCGACCGATCTGCTCCGTCTGGTGTTAAGACGTGAGCGTTGCGCCCAGGACCGCTATGAACATGCCTGCGAACAGGTCGTATCGGCAGCGTCGCGCCAGATGCTGACCAAGATCCTGATGCGACAGCAGGAGCAGATTGATCGTCTCGAGGCCCTGCTCAGCAGCACCAATGCGATCGAGGACGAGCTGCCGCCGACGCCCAGCGACCTTGATCCACCCAACCGGCCTGACTAGCGCGCTTCGCCCCACTCAGGACGCGATTCCCCGGTCCCGACCACTCCCCATTTTTCAAAACGCCAGCCCCGTGCTTGACGCCGCTATCGCGCTGCGTCTAGCCTTCTAACCGACCTTCCACTGGCCGTCGGGCAGGTCTTTGCTAGCAAGCGGTCCGCAGCAAGCTCCATACCGAGCTTGATAGCCGCGGCAGCCTTACTCTTCGATCGACTGAGCGTCAAGCACCCGATGAGCATCATTGTCGTCGTCGGCAACAAGGGCGGTACCGGAAAGACAACGCTCGCGCTGAACCTGGCCGCCGGTCTGTTGCGTGGTGACAGCGTCGTGATCATCGACGCCGACCCACAGCAGTCGGCCTATCAATGGCGTCTCATCGGCGGCGACCGGCCTGGTCTGCCAGCGGTTGTCGCCGCTGCGCATGGACTCGAGCAAACCATTGGCGCGCTGCGCGAGACCCATCGCCATGTCGTTGTCGATTGCCCACCCTCGATCAAGGCATCACAAACGGAGACCGCGCTCCGACTCGCCGACCACGCACTGATCCCGGTGCAGCCATCGCCAATGGACCTCTGGGCGACCACCCATATCGCTCGGACGATTGAGCGTGTGCGTGCCGACAACCCTCAGCTCAGGGCGCTGATCGTCATGAGCCAGATCGAGCCACGCACCACGCTCTCGAAGCTGATGCCCGAGGCCGTTGCCGAGCTGGATCTGCCGGTCGCGAGCACGGCCCTGCGCCGCCGCTCCATCCATCGCCACACGGTACTTGAAGGCCGAAGCCTCTTCCAAGCTGGCCGGCGCGGGGCCGAGGCCGCCTCCGAAATCGAATCCTTGATTAGCGAGATCTTCAGCTCATGACTGATAAGAGCCGCCTCGAGCGTCACCTCCTGACATCAATCCGCCAGGTCAAGGCCGATGACCCGTCGCTACCTGGTCTTGACAGCATCACCGAAGGGCCCCGCCAGGCGGTAGCCGCTGCTGAAGCGGAACCCAGCAGCGCTGAAGCCGATCCTCGAGCCGCTGCAGCGAAGGTCACGACCACAGCGGCTTCAGCGATTGCAAAGCCCGCGGCTTCCAAGCCGCAGCAGTCGCCCCCGCGATCAAGACCCAAGCCGAAGGTGGTGAGCGACCAGCTGAAGGCGGGGGTGAAGGCGGGGCCGAAGACAAGGACCATGACAGGAGTCAAGACGCGGGTCGAGCCCAACAGGGAAGCAAATCTCCGGAATGCGAGCTATCAGAGTCCAGGCCGGGTTTGGCCGGACTGATCTCGAGCTAGGAATTCACCTAACTAGGGACTTCCCTTATTCGGGATTTCCCGTATACTAACGTCATCGACCAGTACCAAGCGCGCCTGTGCTCGTGCATTTTCACCTCGAGCCTCCGCGTCTGACACCTAGGATTCATCGATGACAACCAAGCTCAGCCTCATTCTCGCCGGTCTTCTGCTGCTAATCGGTAGCAGTGCATCGCTAATGGCCGCACAGCCCGGCCAGGTCCTCACCGGCATCGCCTCCTACTACCACGACAGCCTGCATGGCAATAAGACTGCCAGCGGCAAGATCTACAACAAACATAAGCTCAGCGCGGCCCATAAGACGCTGCCTCTGGGTACGCGTGTGCGTGTGACCGATCCAAGCTCGGGACGCAGCGTCGTCCTCGAAGTCAATGATCGGGGCCCGTTTGTGAAGGGGCGCATCATCGACCTCTCACGCCGGGCTGCGACCGAGCTCGGTATGCTCAAGAAGGGGCTCGCCAAGGTGAAGGTCGAAATCCTGAGTGTTCCGGGCCGAAGCGGCGCATAAACAGGCTCATCCCTGCGGGGGCTAACTGCCCCCTCCCGCCAAAGCCATAGGCGAGTTGCGCATTCCCATCGCATCACCCATCGCACATCGGTCATCGTTCCCTGTTCCAGACGGTTGGATCTCGGCTAACGTCCAGGGCGCATCGCCAGCCCGGACGACGAAGTGCTTGTTTCACGGCAAGCCGACCAAACATTACCGCCGTCTTCCTCTTGGATCATCTTCGGAGACCCTCTCGATGCGTAAGCTCACACTGATTTCAGTCGCAACCCTCATCAGTACCATCCCGACCCTCTCGGCCGCGGAGACCACGGCGGGCGCCAACGATGAGGCCCGAGCCCTCATCCAACAATATGCCTCTAGCCTCAAGGGCGAGCTGGTCAGTGCCATCAACGCCGGCGGGCCGACCAACGCTGTCGCTGTCTGCAAAGAGAAGGTGCCGGCGATCGACAACAGTCTCTCTGAATCCTCAGAGTGGGAGATCAGCCGCACCAGCCTGAAGACCCGTAACCCCGACAATGCCCCGGATGACTGGGAGAAGCAGGTTCTTGAGGACTTCGAGGCACGCAAGGCCGCAGGCAACCCTGTGTCTGGGATGAGTTATGCCGAGGTCGTCGAAACCGACGGCAAGGAGACCTATCGCTATATGATGGCGATCCCAACCGAACCGGTTTGCCTGACCTGTCATGGTAGCGACCTCGATCCTGAGCTCGTCGAAGTCATCGATGCCGAGTATCCTGAGGATCAGGCCCGCGGTTATTCGGCCGGCGACATCCGCGGCGCCTTCACCCTAAGCAAACCGCTCTAGGGGCCAAACCGGTCTAAGCACCAAACCGCTCTGGGTACCAACCCGCTCTAGGCTCCAAAAAGGACTAGGCGCTAAGCCGGGCTCAAGGCCCGGTATGTCCTAGCCGAAAGCAGCCAAATCCAGAGCGGCCAAATCCAGCGCGGCCGAGCCCATCGCGGCCCAGCAGATAGACCGCGAGGGCAGCCAGACAGGAAGCAGCTGCCCTCACCCCTAGGCCCCGGCTTTACCAGCCGATTACGTCCAGCGCCACTTCGTCCAGCCGATGACCGAGACGCGTTACCAGCTGATCTTTTCTGGCTGTCTGCAGTCCGGTGTCCAGCTTGAGCAGGGCCGTCAGGCGGTCAAGGAGCGGTTCAAGCTCAGCAATGCGCAGCTCGACCGGCTGTTTAGCGGCAGGCCGGTCACCGTCAAGCGCAGCCTTGATCGAGCCAACGCTGAGCGCTACCAACGCGCGTTCGTCGCTGCGGGCGCACTCGTGGAGGTCGCACCAGCAGCGCCGCCCGAGGCGGACAGCCTAAAGCTGGATGACACGGCCAGTATCGAGTCGGCGCCAGCCTCCCAGACCCCTGCGCCGAGGGCTAACGACGCCATCAATGCGAGCACTCTGGCCGATCCATCGGATCAGGAGACAAGAACCGACGCGACGTCGAAGCGCGAAGACGCCAATGCAACGCAGCTGCTCCCTCCCGGAAGCCCAATAGGTGAACAGCCGACAACGCCTGATGCACCGCCTCCGGATATCAGTCACCTGCAGCTTGCCCCGAGCGAGACCACCAGTCTGGAGGATTGCGCGCCCTCACCGGAGACGCCTCCGCCGCTCGACCTCAGCACCTTGGAGCTGTTGTCCCTCGACCCATCCCAACAGCAGGAGTGACTCGCGTAAGATAGTCGGCTGACTCGCACCGCTTCTAGAGAGAGCCCTTATTCATGGCCGACCACGCTCATATCGTCATCGGCGGCGGCATCAGCGGACTCACCGCTGCGCATTATTCATTGCACGCCGGCGTCGACTGCCTGCTACTCGAGGCCAGCGACCGCCCTGGTGGCTGCATCCACAGCAGCAGCTTCGATGCCCTCAATGATTTTTGGGTCGAGGCCGGCGGGCATACCTGCTTCAACAGCTACGGTAACCTGCTTGCGATCATGGAGCAGCTCGACCTACTCGAGCTCACCACTGCAAAGGCGAAGAAGAGCTACAAGCTCTGGTCCAAGGGCCAACGTCGCGGCATCGTTTCCGCGCTCCATCCACTCGAGCTTGTCAGGGCACTACCTGGCCTCTTTCGGGTGGAAAAGGCCGGCAAGACCGTCGCCGAGTATTACGGTCAGGTCTTGGGCCGCAAGAATTACCAGGACCTATTTGGACCGGCGTTCCGCTCTGTGGTCTGTCAGGATGCCGACGAATTCCCTGCTGAAGCCCTGTTCCGAAAGAAGCCCCGCCGCAAGGACGTCCTGAAGGCCTTCACGATGCCCAGCGGTCTCGCCGATATCCCGCGCGCCATCGCCGCACAGCCAGGCTTCAAGGCCCGTTTCGGCGCGCAAGCTCAACAGATCACCAGCACCAACCAGGGCTTTCGCATCGGCTTGGAGGATGGCTCGAGCCTCGACTGCGAGCAGCTCACGCTGGCCGTGCCACCCGATATCACAGGACGGCTCCTCAGCGAGATTGCACCAGCGGCGGCGGCCGCCATCGAGGACGTTGGCGTCGCGGAGATCGATACCCTCGTGCTGGTCTTTGAGCGCACAGATCTCGACGTTGATGAGATCGCCGGGCTGATTAGCGTCGATGGTGCCTTCCTGTCTGCGGTCTCTCGAGACTTCCTGCCAGATGATCGCTACCGCGGCTTCGCCTTCCATTTCCCCGGCGGCCAGCTCAATGCGGCAGAGCGCGAGCAAGCCGCCTGCCAAGCGATTGATGCACAGGTCGACCAGATCGTCGCCAAGGCCCATGTCGATAATCGCCTGCCAGCGCTGCGTCGTAGCCACATGGACCGGGTTCAGGCCCTCGATTCAGCACTCGCCAGCAGACCCATCGCCGTCACTGGCAACTGGTTCCTCGGGGTCTCGATCGAGGACTGCGTCACCCGCTCTCGCAGCGAGCACGAACGGCTATTTGGACCCGTAGCTCCAATGTCATCGGCTCGATGAGCGCGCATGAGGCGCCGATATGCAAGCAAGCAGTCTCATTGTCGCCTGCGAGCATCCGCTGGCTCATACCATCAAAGGCCCGCTCGAGCGCGTCTTCTCCGACCTCGGCGACGACGATTTCGAGCGTCGCTCGCACTTCATCGGCGGACGTTTCGAAAACCTCTATCTGCAGGCCGAGCGGCTCCCGGGGGTGGCAGAGGTCCTGTCCTTCGGACTCCAGCAGGCGCGGACACTGCTTAGCAATGCCAACGGCAGCTGGCTCAATGAGCCAATCGCAGCAGACCAACCTCTGCGCGCCGGCTTCTGGATCAATGCCATGGAGCCAGGTCAGAGCACGAGCCGCCACTGTCACGAGGAGCATGATGAGCTGCTGTCGGGGGTCTACTACGTCAGCGCGCCGGCGATGTCTGGGGACATCCTGTTCCATGAGCCACCGTTCGAAACCCGAGTACAGCCGCGACCCGGCCTGCTGCTGTTGTTCGCCCCAGGCCTCGAGCACTCGGTCGAGGTCAACCGCAGCCAAAAACGGCGACTCTCGATCGCGTTCAACATCGGCCCTGCCCCGGTCTAGCCCTCCCGACCACTGCTCAAGGCACTCACACCAGCCACCAGCAGCCCATCTGCTCAGGCCGCCTGATTCCCTAGGCGCGTCAGTCTTTGCGCGCCGATGCGCCAGATGTCGTACTCCAGTTCCCATGCCCCAGACCCCAGGGCCCGGCTCTCATGGCCCGGGTCTGATGCCGCGGGTCTCATGGATTAGGGGCGCTCGAGCTGGATCAGCCGCTCCATCTCGGCGATCTGTATCCGGCGTCCATCAAGGGTGACAAAACTCCGCCGGCTGATCTCGCTGCGCCTTGCCTCATAGTGCTCAACCGCACCTGAATAGACATTCACCACCTGCAGCTGAACGATCTCGCGCGCATGCTGCCAATCCTGTAAGAGATAGAGCGCTGTCCCAACCAGCATCAGGATCACGAGCCCATAGGCCGCGAGCTTCACTGCGCCCCTGGGCATCAGCGGCATCGTGCCCTCTGTGCCTTGACCGGACTCGCGCGCCTGCTGCGTACGCTCATCAGGGCCGTCGCGCCACCGGTTGCGAACAGCCAGCCAGGCCACCAGGATGACGCTAGCCGTTAACAGAAGTTTCATGATCATGATTCAGATACGCTATCACGCGCGCCGGCAGCGAGCCACGGCCTCACCTCAATGGCGCAGACTCGGCCCTACCCAACCCCAACACCAGACCCAACCCCGACCGAGAGGTAGGTCGTCTTGTCCAATCTCAGGGTCGCGGCTTAACATCCGCCGCTGCCTGCTTCTTGCGCAGTCTGCTGATGATCTTGCTATGTCCTCACTCCGCGCCATTGCCATGATGCTCATCTTGGTGGGTCTCCTGAGCGGTTGCGATGAGCCCCCGGAGCCAACGGTCAATCTATATCGCGCCGTGCATTCCGGGGATCTGGACCAGATCAAGCGGCACCTGTTTTGGAGAACGGATATCAATCAGCCTGGCCCTGACGGCAGCTACCCTCTGCACGTCGCAGTGAGTCAAGGCCGGGTGGTGATCGCGCGTGAGCTGCTCAGCCATGGCGCGCGCCTCGATGCACGCGATGCGCTCGGTCGCACCCCCCTGCATGTTGCCCTCGCCAATGGCAAGATACAGTCAGCTGAGCTGTTCTTGCAGCAAGGCCCGGAGGATGACCTTCAGGCGCTCCTGTTTCAGCTCGCCGAAGCGCAAGCACTCGATCGCGACACGATCGACTTCCTGACCGCCCATGGCGCAGATCTGAACAGCATGGGTCCTGAGGGCCGGGCGCCGCTGCATCTGGCCGTTGCAGCTGGTAACCTGAAGCTCGCCAAGCAGCTGATCAGCGCCGGAGCCAAGGTTAACCTGGAGGACAGCAGCGGCCAGACGCCGCTCGACATCGCTACCGGCAAAGACGAGCCAACCCTTATCAGGCTCTTGGAGCAGTACGGAGCCGAGCGCTGATTCGATAACAACCAACAACCGATGTTCGACAATCGACAACAAGGAGCCCGGCATGACCGACAAGGTCGAAGACCTGACCGTGACCTATACCGAAGGCGATCTGGAAACGACGAAAGAGCTCGGCAAGGTCATCCTCTCCAAGGGCAGCTGGGCCACCGTACTCTATCGTTACCAAGATTGGGATCGGGCCAAGGAGACCTACGGACCGGAGCGCTACACCATCCGTCGCTATCAGAAGCGAGGAGGCGAGTATCGCCAGCAGTCGAAATTCAATATCTCCAGCCGAGCCCAAGCGCAGGCACTCGTTGATGCACTGCAAGGCTGGCTCGCCGACGAGCCCCCCTGATGGGTCCCCCGTGATGGATCCCACCGCTGGCCCCCACCGCTGGGCCCCACCCGATTAGGTCCCACTATGATCGATCTCACCAATAAGGTCGCCCTGATCACAGGCGCTAGCCGCGGCCTCGGGGCTGGTCTCGCCAAGCGTTTCCTCCAGCGCGGCTTGCGGGTCGCAGCCTGCGCGCGCAGCCAGCCGGAGCTTGCGGGAGACGCCTCTAAGGCCCTCGCCGTCGCCGCCGATGTGACCGACGCCGAGGCCATGCAGCGGCTTTGCGACACGACGACTGAGCGCTTTGGCCGCATCGATCTTTGGATCAACAATGCCGGGCTGCTCGCACCGATCGGTCCATTGCACGACAATGATGCGGCTGCATTCGCCCGCCATATCGAGGTCAACGTCGTCGGCGTCTTCAACGGCAGCCGCACCTTTATCCGTCATCTGCATGCACGCGGTGGCGAGGGCGTCCTCTTGAATATCAGCTCGGGGGCCGCCCGCAATGCCTACGCCGGCTGGTCTGCCTACTGCGCCGGTAAGGCTGCAGTAGACCGCATGAGCGAGTCGATCGCGCTCGAAGAGGCCAATCGTGGACTGCGCGTGCATGCTGTTGCACCCGGCATCATCGACACCGACATGCAGGCGATGATCCGCGACTGCTCGCCGGAACAGTTTCCGCGCGTGCAAAAATTCCTCGACCTCAAGGCCAATGATGGCTTTAGCTCGACCACATTCGTCGCCGATCGCCTGCTCGATCTGGCGTTCGATCCCAACCAGTCTCAACAAGCTGTCGCGCTCAGCTTGCCGCTTGAAGAGGCCCGAAGTGCGCTCGCTTGAAGGTCATTCACTGAATCTTGGGGTTAGCGTGAATCCAGAGACGGCAACGACGGAATCTGCCCCAGTGCTGAAGGTATTGGTGGTCGATGATGCGCTCGATATGCGCGTCTATCTCCGTGCACTCTTGAAGAAATGGGGCTACGAGCCGGTCTTGGCCTCGAACGGCGCGGACGGCCTCAGGCTCATCGCCGAGGAGGACATCCGCTTGGTCCTTCTTGACTGGATGATGGATGGGATGTCCGGCCCGGAGGTCTGCGGCCAATTACGGACAACGGATCTCG
>NZ_JBUDPI010000300.1:0-4693 GCF_054919635.1 Halochromatium sp.
TTCATGATAAGGGCATCTTTAATGCGAACCCTCAGTATTAAAGTAATCTTTAATAAGAGGCGCCAGCATTAAAGCAGGTTTTGATTAGAGGCTCTACCACCAATCGCCTCCGTCGCGCTGGAGATCCCACGCGTCGTTGCGGGCTCGGTGTCACAGGGTCCGGCTCGAAGACCGCATCGCAGACTGTGCGGCGACAGTGGTTGAGGACCTCGTTGTTGTCGCCGGTGAGGAGCATCAGCGGCGCAATACGCATCTGCCCCAGGCGGATGCGCCCCAGCTGCTCGAATTGGAGTGTCCAGCGTTGCTTCACGGCTGCGTCTCGCCCGCCCTGCGGCCCTCAGCGTCTTGCCCACGCTACCCTAAGTGCTTGTGCTCGTCACCCGTTAGCGGCGCACGGCCTGTGCCGAGGCTCGGGGCTGCGGGAACACCGAGGGCGGGGCGCCAAGGTCGCTGACCGCGTCGAGCAGGTTGGCCAGGGCGGCCCACATGGCGCCTTGTGCCACCTTGGCGCGGAGCCCCTACGTGTTCAGGCTGGTTCAGCCAGCGGCTATTCGTTTGATCGCTTAACGAACTGGCCAGGTGAAAACATGATCGGTGCGGGCGTCGGCGTCGATGGCCTGGGCCTCGGCGGTGGCGAAGAAGGCGATGGCCTCGCGCGGGTAGTCGAGGATGAGGTGTTTGTAGTTCCGATCGTGGCTCATGGCTCGGCTGCTGTCCTAGGGCGGTTGTCAGATGTATCGCGGTACGATACATCGGTCTCATGATCCTGAGCACCAAAGGCAAACTGGCGGCGCAAGCGGTTGCTGGCCGCTTCGGCAAAGGCTTTCCGGGCGATTTGGTCAAACGCACGCGGGCGATGTTGGCGGCACTCGATGCCGCGGTGGAGTTGGCGCTATCCGGCAATCGCTCTGGCCAACATTCGGTGCGGATCAACGACCAATGGCGAATCTGCTTCACTTGGACCAACGAGGGTCCAAGCGAGGTCGAGGTTCTCGACTACCAATGAGAGGTGATGCGATGAGCTTACTTGTTGGCCCTGCGCATCCAGGCGAAGTCCTGTCGCAACTGTATCTCAAGCCGCTGGGGATGAGCGCCATTGCGCTGGCAAGATGCCTGGATGTGCCGCGCACTCGGATTGAACGGCTGGTCAAACAGGAAACAGCGCTTTCTGCCGATAGCGCTATTCGGCTCGCAACGTTCTTCGGAGGGAAAAATCCGGGACGGGTCCGGTTTTTCCTCACAGATTAGCAGAAAACGTGGTCTGTCCCGGATATTCCTCTGACCTGGATTCCGGCTTCCCGGCCGGGATGACGGGCGGGCTGGGATGGCTCAAGACGCGCGTTTGAGCTGGGTCAGCCAAGTGTCGCCGTCGGGGCTGAGCAGAAGTTGATCGGCAAGCTCTTCAAGCTGGTCGGGATCGCTGATGCCGGCTAGCAGGGGCTGGCTCTGCTCGGCAACCTCGGGACCAAAGCGGCGGCGGGCTTGGCGAATCACGATGTGCCGAGTGGGAAAACCAGGGACGTACCACGTTTTACCCGGTCCACCCTACAACTCCAACGCGCCCTGCTTACCCGCTTCGGTCTCCTCGCGCTGCTTGCGCGGCCGGCCCGGCGTTCCCTTGCTCACGGGCCGGCCCAGCATCGCGGCGACCTGCTGCTCCATCTGGGGCGGGCCCAGGACAAAGCCGCCATTGGTGCAGTCGCGCACCTGCGTCAGCAGTTCTTCACTGAGGACATCTTCGAATAATCGCCGATAGGCGGCCCTTCGGGCGTCCGCAGCGTCGGCAAGTCCGGCATACAGCGCATGCGGTTTGACCACTGGGTCCGCTTCACCCAGGGCATTGGCTCGATAACTCGACCACGGATAATCGCCTGGCGCCGTGACCATGGCTGCCCGTACTGGATTGAGCTCGATGTAGCGCATGCAGGCCAACAAATAGCCGTCGGCGTCGATCACCGATGATCGAAACCGACCCTCAAATAGGCCTCCGGTGCGCCCGTAGCGGCGATTGAGGCGTTGCACATAGCGCTGGGCGACCTGTTTCATCACCTTCGCGATACCTTGCGCTTCGGCGGCGGTCATCAAGAGATGCAGGTGGTTGCCCATCAGCACGTAGGCATGCACCGCCACCGATTCATCCTCTGCCGCTCGCGCGAGCCGTTCTAAGAAAAACCGTCGATCATGGTCCTCGAAGAACACGGCCGACCGGTCGATGCCACGCAAGATGACATGCATTGGATAACCGGCGACGACGATGCGCGCGCGTCGAGGCATGGGTTTGATACCAGCGTTTTGAAACCAGTCCCCTAAGACTAGCAGAAAATGTGGTCCGTCCCGGATTTCCCGGCCGGGATGACGGAGTAGGGCTTGGTTGGCGCATGTCTCGGCGTCATGGCTGCCCCAGCCAAGCCTTCGCGTCCTTCATCGTCAGGATGAGCGCCTCGCTGTCGGGGAGCGGCTGGAATCCATGGTGCTGGTAAAAGGTCGCGGCGGCTTGGTCGATAGGGTCGACGATGATGGCCCAAACCGCGACCTGCGCGGATGCGCGGGCGATACGCGCGACTGCATCTAGCAACAGGTCTGAGCCGAGGCCCTTTCCTTTCTGCCGCTGGTCGAGCGCCAACTCACCGATGCGTGCGACCGGGATCGGGTATTTGGGCAGCCCTTGGCGTAGGTTCGGCGGCATGTGCTTAAAGGCGACAGCCCCGGACATCAGCGTGTAGTAACCCAGCACGGGGTTGCCGGCTGGCTGCGGCACCAATACGAAGGCGCGGGCCAGGCCCTTGCGGTCGTTCTGCCGCGCGAACTGGGCCAGATAGACATTGAGAAACGGATGCCCGCAATCAAAGGCTGCGCGGTCATGCCCGCTGGTGATGGCCTCGATCCGATAGCGCTCGCGATCTTTAGTCACTCAGGATGCGCGTGCCGCGGCGCTGCGTTGCCTTGGCCAGCGCTGCGGGCAAGGGGCGCTCCGGTTGATCTAAGGCCTTGAGAAAGGCATCGCGATCGATATCCGACAGTTTCAGCGTTTCGAGGCGACGCCGTGCCCGAGCCACCTGCTCCTGCGCCGCCGCGATCATGAAGGACGACAGATTCATGCCGTAGGCCTCGGCTGCGTGCGCAAACTGCGCTTTCACCCCTTCCTCAACCCGAAAATCGATGCGCTCAAGCTTTGCCATGTTGAACCCTTCAGTTGCGTGGGCAATCTGTGGTGATTCTAGCGCATGTACGGTGTTTGTCCACACGGACGCGAATTGTGCCGCTTGCAATCCTTCAGCCACGGGTCAGGCGAGGTAACCATTGCTTCGTACCAGCGGATCTCGGCGGTTTGATGCTCCTGCGTCCGACCGGCGGGACAGGGGCCAGACTAGGCGGCTAATGGGGCGCGGGATGGAGGTGAAGTCGGTAAGGTGGCCGGCGGACACGGTGATCCAGCGCGGGTCGGCCAAGTGTTTCAGGGTGTCTTACTTGAGCTCTTCGTTCAAGTTCGCGCGGTGTTGATTGGGATGTTTGCCGCAGTTGATAGCCGCATGAGTCAAGCGCTGGCCCATACTGGCCCAGGAGTCCGGTTCCAACGTTTATTCAGCTCCGAGAATCAGGGCGAAGGCTGTAGGCCCTTGCAGGGGCAAGGGCTTTGGACACGCTACCGCCGTACACCGTCAGTGCAAGGGAGGCGGGCGCTGCTTGACTGTTGATATTGTCGTCCGGTGAGCGTTCATCAGCTGAACGCGCAGCGGTTGGATCAAAGCTCGCTTCAGCCCCTTTCGTCAAGGGGGAATGGTTGTTCGGCGTTGCCTGCCGGTTGGTCGCGCAGTAGGCGTTTGACGAGGGCTTGGACTTGGGGTTGGTCTTTTAGCCAGGAGGTGAAGGCTCGATTGCGCCCGTAGCTGTTGATCCGTGGTGCGTAGAAGGCGTTGCAGGTCTGCGCGCATGGCATTGAGCAGCGCTGGGCTCCATTGCCGCGGACAACGCACGGCGAGCTCGAGGCGGTAGACAATAAGGTCTGGCTCGATGGGTGCAACTCGGTACGATTGACGCAGGGCGGCCATGGCTTCTCGGCAATCGCCGGATGGCGGTAGTCTGAGGTCGGCCAAATAGGCCCAGCCGAGCGGTTGTACGGGGGCCTTGGTGCGCGTTGCCGTGACAGCGGTGTTGATGGTTGCTTGTCGTTGCTGCTCGAAGGACTCGTCGGCGTCGGCGTCGGCGTCGTCTGTAGGTTGTAGCAGTTCCGTTGCGGCGCGCCGCCGCCAGTCCTCGTCGCCGCGCCGTTCATCCAGCAGCGCCTGCAATTCGTCGCTGAACAGGGCGCGATGCTCGCGGCCCGCCTGGGTCGGCTCGAAGTCACAGTCCAGCCAGGGGAAGTCCCAGCTGTATGACGTCAGGATGCCGAGTACGGTGTCGTCTTGCCGCAGTTCCCAGCGTGTGGTGCTCATGCTTCACTCGCCTTCTTTGATCCCCCAATGCACAGCCATGGTGTTAAACATGAATCGTTTATACCCTACTTCGCGCAATCCTGCCGCTTGCATCAGGGCGGCCAGTTCGTCCGCCGTCTTAAAACCGAGCGTGCTTTCCGGCAGGTATTGGTAGGCGTCGGCCTGCCCGGTGATCAGGCGGCCCAGGCCGGGGATCACAAACTGGAGGTGAAACTGGATGAACGGGCGCAGCAGGTTACGCGGCGGGGGTGTGGTATCCA
>NZ_JBUDPI010000301.1:0-4690 GCF_054919635.1 Halochromatium sp.
AGTGCGGCGCTGTTGGTGATGCTTGGCGCCTGCACCCTGGTCTTCCTGCTGATTCATCTCGTCCCCGGTGACCCCGTTGACGCCATGCTCGGCGAGACCGCGCAGGCCGCTGACCGGGCCGCACTGCGATCTGCGTTAGGGTTGGATGCGCCGCTTTGGCAGCAGTATCTCGACTATCTCGCTGGCCTGACGCGGCTCGATCTCGGCGACTCGTTGCGCGAGCAGCGACCGGTGGTCAGTATCCTCGCCGAGCGTCTGCCGCCAACCTTGCTCCTTGCGAGTGCCTCGCTGATGCTGGCGCTCGTCATTGCGATACCACTTGGCGTGCTCGCGGCGAAGCATCAGCACCGATGGTTAGACAGCCTAGCGATGGGCTTTTCGCTCCTCGGTGTCGCGGTGCCGAACTTCTGGCTAGGACCACTCCTGATCCTGGTATTTTCGCTCTGGCTCGGATGGACCCCAGTAAGCGGCATGCAGCAGCCGGCCAGCCTGATCCTGCCCGCGATCACACTGGGCACCGCGCTTGCTGCGGTGTTGGCGCGGATGGTACGCAACAGCGTGCTCGAGGTCTTGGGTGAGGACTATATTCGCACAGCGCGGGCCAAGGGCTTGTCGGAGGGCAGGGTGCTGCGTCACCACGCATTGCGCAATGCCTGGCTGCCGGTCTTGACCCTAATCGGTCTTCAGCTCGGCGCCTTGCTGGCCGGAGCGGTGATTACCGAGACAGTCTTTGCCTGGCCCGGGGTCGGCAGCCTGATGGTCGAGGCCATCCAGGCCCGGGATTTTCCTGTGGTGCAGGGCACGGTGCTTCTGATTGCAGTGCTCTATGTGCTGGTGAATACGGCAACCGACCTGGCCTATGCCTGGATCGATCCACGCGTGAGTGCTGGCTGAGTCATGCGTCAGGTGCTGCCGATCGGCATCCTATCGCTCTGGGCGTTGGCGGCGCTGATCGGGCCAGCGCTGCCGCTGGCGCCGAATCAGATCGATCTGCCGCAGATCCTGGAGGGGCCCAGCCTGTTGCAGCCGTTAGGCACTGATGATCTTGGGCGCTCGGTGCTCGACCGCCTAATCGTCGGCTCGCGGACCTCGTTCTTGGTCGCGATCGGCGTCGTCTCCTTGTCGTTGATGCTCGGTGTGCTCGTCGGTGGCGTCGCGGGCTTCGCTGGGGGCTGGCTGGATCTGGCGACGGTTCGGGTGATCGACGTCTTTCTTGCGTTTCCGGGCATCTTGCTGGCGATTGCGCTGGCGGGCGTGCTGGGGTCGGGGCTAGGCAACCTCATTATGGCCTTGGCCGCTGTCGGCTGGGTGGGCTATGCGCGGCTGACGCGGGCACAGGTCCTCTCATTGCGGGGTCGTGATCATGTGCTCGCAGCGCGGGCCCTGGCCGTGCCAGCCCCTCGTATCCTGCTCCGTCACCTATTGCCGCTGACGGCGGCACCGTTGATCGTCGAGGCCACCTTCGGCATCGCCTCGGTCGTGGTCGCGGAGGCTGGTCTCTCGTTCCTAGGGCTGGGCATCCAGCCGCCGGCAGCGTCTTGGGGCAGCATGATTCGCGACGGCGTTGCCTACATGCTGGTCTCGCCGCACTTGGTGCTCGCGCCGGGGTTGGCGCTACTGCTGGTTGTTCTTGCGGTCAATCTCGCCGGTGACCGGCTGCGCGATCGGCTTGATGTCCGTACCTGATGATAGACGCTCAGGGCCTAGATCCTGCTCGAGTCGAGCTTGTGCGCTCTTGCCCTTCGCCCTGACTCCTGCACAGTCTGGGCCTGTCAATCCTGATGCATTTGGCGCGTTTTGTCCGCCAAGCAGGTGGAATGGCTATCGTTGCGCTTGCGCTCTAGTCAGGCTCTTGCTCTGGTCGCCCATGGGCGGAGGCAGTCGTCGGATCGGCTGGATTGGATTTCGACCCAAAGGATTTTGACCCAGAGGATTCCGACCCAGAGGATTCCGACCCAGAGGATTCCGACCCATACACAGGCGATGCAAACGGTCTGGTAAAACGCGCAGCCGACAAATGCCGTAGCTAAGGTTTGTAACAGGATCATGACGAGCACAAAGCGCAGTCAGCCTTCGGGTGGCCGGTCCCTCGGACCGGTGATGCTGGATCTTCAAGGCGTCGAGCTCAGCGCCGAGGAGCGTGAGCTGCTGCGTCATCCGGCGGTTGGTGGTGTGATCCTGTTCCGACGCAATTTCGTCGCGCCTGAGCAGCTAGCAGCGCTGACCAAGGCTATCCACGACGCCGACGAGCGACGCTTGTTGATCGCAGTGGACCAAGAAGGCGGGCGGGTACAACGCTTCTGCGAGGGGCTCACCCGATTACCCGCGGCGGCGCGCTTCGGAGCCCTCTACGCAGAGGATGAGCGTGCAGCACTGGGGGCGGCGCGCGCGGTCGGCTGGCTGATGGCCGCCGAGCTGCGCTCCGTGGGGGTTGATTTCAGCTTTGCCCCGGTGCTCGATGTCGAGCAAGGCCTGAGCCGCGTCATCGGCGACCGTGCCTTCGCAACGACGCCGGAAGCGGTGTCAGCGTTGGCGACGGCTTGGCTGGAGGGCGTCCACAGTGCCGGGATGGCCGGCTGTGGCAAGCACTTCCCCGGCCACGGTGGGGTCGTTGCTGATTCACATCTCGAGCTGCCTGAGGACCACCGTCCACTGAGAGCGCTTGAGCAGCATGATCTGTTGCCGTTTCGTCGCCTGATTGCCGGGGGACTCGAGGCGGTGATGCCGGCGCATGTCCGTTATGCTGTGATCGATCCCCAGCCGGCAGGCTTCTCGGCCTTTTGGCTGCGAGAGCTGTTACGGGGGCGCCTGCGCTTCGAGGGCGTGATCATCAGCGATGATCTCAATATGGGAGGCGCTGGTGTCGCTGGCACCCCGGCGGCTCGGGCGCTTGCTGCCTTGCAGGCCGGCTGTGACCTGGCCCTGATCTGCAACAATCGCGAGGCAGCCGTGGCTGTGCTCGAGGCCGTCGTAGACTGGCCGATGGACGAGTCATCAGTCCGGCTGCAGCGCCTCCGCGCCCGACCTGGGCTAGACATCAACAACGCTGAGCGCAGGCAGGCTGCGTTGAGCGCAATCGAACAGTTGTCAGCGTCGTCCAGTGTTTGAGCTGCTTGTCTGAGTTGCCTCACAGGGTCGCCTCTTTGGGTCGCCAGGCGGGGTCGCACGCTTGGTCCCTTTGTCAGAGCTACTCATCGACAGTAACGCCGATGCCCTTCGTCGCCCGCCAGTGGCGCGCGGCTCGAGTCCCCTCTTCCCTAGGAGATTATTGATGAACAAGATGCCCCCTGAGCGATACCAGGCGATCGCTGCGCGAACCGAATGCCTGGTCTCCGCCGACGAGGTTGAGGCAGCGCTGCAGCGGATGCGTGATGCCATCAGCGCTCTGCTGGCCGATAAGGACCCGGTTGTGCTCGCCGTGATGACCGGCGGCATCGTCGCGACGGGTCTGTTACTGCCGCGGCTGGATTTCGCCCTGCGACTCGATTATGTGCACGCGACCCGTTATCGCGGGGGTACTCGGGGTGGCGAGATCGAGTGGCGCTATCGGCCGGCTGCTGCCGTGCGCGGCGAGCACGTGCTGGTGATCGACGACATCTTCGACGAAGGGTTGACGATGGAGGCCATCGTCAAGGCCTGCTATGAAGACGGCGCGGAGTCTGTGGTCAGCGCCGCGCTGGTCGAGAAGAAGCGTGAGCGCGATTGTGACTATCGACCCGACATCGTCGGCCTCGAGGTCCCCGATCGGTACGTGATGGGGTTTGGACTCGATTACAAGAGCTACTTCCGCAACGCCGATCGCATCCTGGCTGCTCATCCGGCCGATATCTGAGGGCCGCTGTGGAGCGCTCGGGGCGGTTTTAGCCAGCTCTGTAAAAAGCTAATATAATTAAGGGCTTTTTGACAATCCGCGGTTGATGAGCTAAACCCATCCTAAGCCACAAAAGACGAGGAGGATGGCGATGCAGACACTCGACGGCTATCGCAGTAGTCATACTGAGCTGCGCCAAATGATCGACGATCTGCGGCTGCTCATGGCGCCCGAGCAGCTGAAGATCCGGCCCAACGCAAAGACCGCCTATCAGCTGCTCTGCGATCTCGCGCAAAAGGTCAAGCTTCATCTCTCTGAGGAGGACAAACAGCTCTACCCCAACCTGCTGATCCATGAGGACCCCAAGGTGAAGTCGATCGCTTGGGGGTTCATCAGCGGTGAGAAGCCCTTGCGGCGCTCTTTTGACGAGTACTACAAGCGTTGGCTAAAGAACTGCGACTTCAACTTTAGCGACGAATTCTTGGAAGAGACGCACGAAATCTTCGATATGCTCGCCTACCGGATCGACCGCGAAGAGCAGGTGCTGTTTCCAAAACTGCTCGAGATCGGGATCTTCGCTGAGCACCGGGTCTAAGCGCTTAGCCTATCAACGGATGTACAGTGACAACGCGCAGCGGTCGCTGCGCAAGTGTTCAATTGTTGCCCGCGTCCAGTACAATGCCACTCCTGAGCTCCAGGAGTGGCATTCATGTCTGTGTTCGCGATCATTGGCGGTTCCGGCTTCTGCGCCTTTCCAGGCCTCGAGGTCCAAGACCAAGAGCCCGTTGAAACCCGTTACGGGACGACCTCAGCGCCGCTGATCCGCGGACAGCTTAATGGCCAGTCGGTCTGCTTTCTAGCGCGCCATGGGCCAGAGCA
>NZ_JBUDPI010000302.1:0-4684 GCF_054919635.1 Halochromatium sp.
TGGCCGCCTTGTAGAGGCCGAAGGCGAGGTCGTTGTAGGGGCCCACCCATTCGGTCGCGTCGATGTTTCCAGACTGCAGCGAGGTGAAGATCTCCCCACCTGGTAAGCTGACCGGTGTACCGCCAGCCCGCCGCAGCACCTCGCCACCCAGGCCCGGGATGCGCATCTTGAGCCCCTTGAGGTCTTCCAGCGAGTTGATCTCCTTATTGAACCACCCCCCCATCTGCACACCGGTGTTCGCCGCCGCGGCCGGCACCAGACCAAAACCGGCGTACAGCTCCTTCCAAAGCTCCATGCCGCCGCCATAGTAGAGCCAGCTGTTCATCTCCTGCGCCGTCAGCCCGAAGGGCACGCTGGCAAAGAACTGCGCCGCCTCGCTCTTGCCCTTCCAGTAATAGGCCGCGCCATGGCCCATCTCGGCGGTGCCGCGCGAGACCGCGTCAAAGATCTCAAACGCCGGCACCAGCTCACCGGCGCCATAGACCTTGACCTCAATCCGGCCACCGCTCATCTGACCGATCAGCTCGGCGAGCTTGTTGGCGCCAGTGCCCATGCCCGGGAAATTCTTCGGCCAGGTGGTGACCATCTTCCATTTGTGCTCGGCCTTGGCCACGGCCGGTTTCATTCCAGCGCCCAGCGCGACAGTCGCGGCTCCAGCGCTGGTCAGGAAGGCTCTGCGTTGCATGTCTGGACTCCTCATCTGTTCTTAACGACGCCTCAATCAGTCAGCCGGCTCCAAACGCGCATAATCGAGCACCAGCCACTTGGCACCAGCCGACTCGAAATTGATCTGGATGCGGGCACCAGTGCCGCGGCCCTCGGCATTCAAGACCACGCCAGGGCCGAACTTTGGATGCCGCACACGCTGGCCGAGCCGAAATCCATCCCCTGCATCGGCAGCGCCCAGGCTCGCACCAGCCCCGCCAGCCTGCGGCCGCGAGATGCCACCGCCGCGCACCTCCTCGATCAGCTCGCCTGGTAGCTCGCGCAGAAACCGCGATGGCATCGCGAAATCCTCTCGCCCATGTAACCGGCGGCTCTCAGCATGGGTCAGATAAAGCTGGCGCTTGGCCCGGGTCATACCGACGTAGCAGAGGCGACGCTCTTCCTCGAGCCGAGTCGGATCGCTTGACGACATGCTGTGCGGAAAGAGTCCTTCCTCAACGCCGGTGATGAAGACCAGTGGAAACTCCAGTCCCTTGGCGCTGTGCAAGGTCATCAGCTGCACGCTGTCCTCGAAGCCGTCGGCCTGTGCCTCGCCGGCCTCCAGTGCCGCATGGGCCAGGAAGCTGCCAAGAATGTCGCCGTCGTCATTCGACGCCTCCGCAGCGAAACGCCTCGTCGCTTCGACGAGCTGCTCCAGGTTCTCCAGCCGCTCGATGCCGCGTCCGTCCTTGTTCTTCTCGTAATGCGCTGGCAGCCCGCTCGTCTCGAGCACCTCGGCTACCAGGTCCGGCAGCTCCTGCTCGGCCTCGGCCCGGCTTGCCAACCTTTGGATCAGGTCGATGAACCCCCGCAGCGCACCAGTCGCCCGGGCTGGCAACAGCGCCTGGCTCACCGCCGCGCGTGCCACCTCCCAAAGCGTGCTCCCGTCTGCCCGCGCCTGGGTCCGCAGCAGGTCGACGGTGCGCGGGCCGATGGCGCGCGGCGGCAGATTGACGATACGCTCGAAGGCGGTGTCGTCGGCCGGATTACCGATCAGGCGCAGATAGGCCAGTGCATCCTTGATCTCGGCACGCTCGAAGAAGCGCTGGCCGCCATAGACTCGGTAGGGCAGCCCGGCCTGAATCAAGGCCTCCTCGAACAGCCGCGACTGCGCGGTGGTGCGATAAAGGATCGCGCATTCGCTGCGTGCCAAGCCCTCATCCTGGCTCGCCCGGCGGATGCGCTCAACCACGAAGCGCGCCTCGTCGATCTCATTGAAGGCGGCATAACGGCGGATTGGCTCGCCGGCACCATCCTCGGTCCAGAGGTTCTTGCCAAGACGGCTTGGATTATTGGCGATCAGGGCGTTGGCGGCACCGAGGATGTTACTGGTCGAGCGATAGTTCTGCTCCAGTCGCACGATCTGCGTGTTCGGATAGTCGCGCTGGAAGCTCTGGATATTCTCGACCCGCGCCCCGCGCCAGCCATAGATCGACTGATCGTCATCGCCGACCAGGAACAGATTATCGCGCTCGCCGGCCAGCAGCCGCAGCCAGGCGTATTGGATGGCATTGGTGTCCTGGAACTCGTCGACCAGGATGTGCGCGAAGCGCTCCCGATAATGGTGCAGGATGTCTGGGCGCTCGCGCAGCAGCTCATGCGCGCGCAGCAGCAGCTCGGCGAAGTCGACGCTGCCGGACTTGTCGCAGGCCTCCTGATAGGCGCGATAGACGCGCAGCATCTGTTCTTGAAAGAAATCGCCAGCGGCATCGATATGCTGCGGCCGCCGACCCTCGTCCTTCTGGCTGTTGATAAAGCCCTGCGCCTGTCTCGGCGGCCAACGTGCCTCGTCGAGCTCCAGCGCCTTCAGGGTCCGCTTGACCAGCCGAAACTGATCATCCGAATCCAGGATCTGGAACTGCTGCGGCAATCCCGCATCCTGCCAATGCGCGCGCAGAAACCGGTGGGCTAGCCCGTGGAAGGTACCCACCCACATGCCGCCGACCGGCTCGCCGAGCATCTCCTCGATGCGGCCCTTCATCTCGCGCGCAGCCTTGTTGGTGAAGGTCACCGCAAGGATGCGCCAGGGCCGCACATCTTGGACCTGCAGCAGCCAGGCAATGCGATGCACCAGCACCCGGGTCTTGCCAGAGCCAGCACCAGCCAGCACCAGGCGATTGCCGACATCAGCGGTCACCGCCTCACGCTGGGCCGGGTTCAGGGGGTCGAGGATATGAGAGACATCGTCCATCGCACGATTGTAACCGCTGCCACCCCTGACAGCATCCGAACTGCCGTAGTATCCTGCCCCGCACAACAACGCCCATTCACCACCGCCGCCGGACCCTGCCTGTGACCGAGCTCAAGAACGATACCTTCCTGCGCGCACTGCTGCGCGAGCCCGTCGATTACACCCCTGTCTGGATGATGCGCCAGGCCGGCCGCTATCTGCCCGAGTACCGCGAAACGCGCGCCAAAGCCGGCAGCTTCATGGATCTGTGTCGTTCGCCCGAGCTGGCCTGCGAGGTCACGATCCAACCCCTGGAGCGCTTCCCGCTTGACGCTGCGATCCTGTTCTCGGACATCCTGACCATCCCCGACGCCATGGGCTTGGGTCTCTCGTTCGCTGAAGGTGAAGGCCCGCAGTTCGCGCGTCCGGTGCGCACGGCCGCCGACATCGAGGCCATCGCTGTGCCCGACCCCGAGGACGAGTTGCGCTATGTGATGGATGCCGTCGCGCTGATCCGTAAGGAGCTCGACGGTCGAGTGCCGCTGATCGGCTTCTCCGGGGCACCCTGGACCCTGGCCACCTACATGATCGAGGGTGCCAGCGCGAAGAACTTCGCCCACAGCAAGGCCCTGATGTTCGACCAGCCCAACCTGATGCACAAGCTGCTTGGCAAGGTCGCCGACTCGGTCACCAGCTACCTCAATGCCCAAATCGCCCGCGGCGCCCAGGCCGTGATGGTCTTCGACACCTGGGGCGGCGTGCTCTCGCCATCGGATTTCAGGGAGTTTTCGCTCCGCTACATGGAGCGCATCGTCGAAGGCCTGACCCGCGAGGCCGACGGCCGTCGTGTACCGGTAGTGCTCTTCGCCAAGGGCGCCGGTCAGTGGCTCGACCGCATGGCCGAGACCGGCTGCGACGCCCTCGGCGTCGACTGGACCACGGATCTGGCCGACGCACGCAAACTGGTGCGAGACAAGGTCGCGCTACAAGGCAACCTCGACCCCTGCACCCTCTACGCCTCGCCCGAGCGCATCGAGCGCGAGGTCGGCCGCGTACTGGCCAGCTATGGACGCGGCTCGGGGCATGTCTTCAACCTTGGTCACGGCATCCATCCGGACGTCAATCCGGATCATGCCGCGGCAATGGTCGCGGCCGTGCATGAGCAGAGCCGGCCGTATCACGCCTGAGGACTCAACTCAACCGCTGAAGGCCGTGCCGCCTCGGCATGGCTGTTTATGGTCCAGGTCCTGGGCAAACGATCGCGCGAGGGACAGCTTCTCGAGCGCATAGCGGCACCTGAATAGGCCAACTTGATTCCGAGCGAGGCGTCCGAGCACGATTGGATGTCGCCGTTACGGCTTGGGCTATTGACGGCTGTGCGCTATTCGACAGTCACCGATTTCGCCAGGTTGCGCGGCTGATCCACGTCTGTGCCCTTGAGCACGGCCACATGATAGGCCAGCAGTTGCAGCGGGATGGTAAACACCAGCGGATCGATGAGATCGTCAGTCTCCGGAACACGGATGATGGTCACGCCTGGGTCTTGTTGGAATGCGACCTGATCATCGGCGAAGACGTAGAGTTGGCCGCCGCGCGCGCGAACCTCTTCGAGGTTGGATTTGAGCTTCTCCAGCAGCGCGTTGTTCGGGGCGACAACGACGACAGGCATATCTTCGTCGATCAGCGCCAGCGGGCCGTGCTTGAGCTCACCGGCCGGATAGGCTTCGGCATGGATGTAGGAGATCTCCTTGAGCTTGAGCGCGCCTTCCATCGCGATGGGGTAGGCCTCGCCGCGGCCACGGACCAGGC
>NZ_JBUDPI010000303.1:0-4678 GCF_054919635.1 Halochromatium sp.
CGGAAGAAGTAATCGAGCGACTCACGGACAACGCCGGCGCCACCGCGCTCGTGCTGCTCCTGCACCTCCTTGCGCTGCGGATGCGGGACACCGAGCATGCTCATGGTCAGCTGTCTCGAGAGCGTCCAGTTGATGGTGGGCGACCAGATCAGCGGTTGCACCCGGGTCTCGTAGACATGACGCTGATCGTCCAGTGAGCGCGTCTCGAACAGCTCCGAGATGCTCGCCGCCAACCTTGGCCGCACCCGCAGATAGGCATGGAAACCCTTGGCGACGATGCCGGAGAGGCCATGGAAGTAAAAGCTGCCACGCGGATGGCCGAACCACCGGATGCGCTTGTCCCAGAAACCTCGCGCAAATGGGCTAAGCTCTGCCCGCAGCTCGCGTCGATAGAGATGCTCAAAGCGGGGATGATGGCCATGGCCGAAGGCGGCGAAGAAGTCGTCGAACTCGAGCCGGCGGATGCCAGCAAGCTTGAGCTCGAGCAGCGCATTCTGGCGCGGATTGGCGTCGACCGCATGGATGGCCGCTGGCCCCACCAACGCATAGTCGAGCACGTTGCAGCCGGCGCTGGTGATCACCAGGATCTGGTCATCGGGTGCGATCTTGAGCACCAATCGGTCGACGGCCGGATCTTCCCAGCAGGTGTTGTAGACCAACGCACGGGAATAGATGGCGTCGAACACCTTCTGATCGAACTGATCGGCGAGGCTGGGTTTGGTCGTCACGAGCATGGCAGAGTCGCCCCGGTTGCAGTAAAGCCGTCCAAGGCTAGCAAGCCAAGGTGACGATGCTGTTGCGGGACCAAGACCGTCTGATTGCAGAAGCATGACGTGTCACGGTCGAGCCAGCCAAGGCAGGCTCACCGGACTGGCCCCGAGCTGGACGACGGAGCACCAGCCCGCGACAGGCATTCACCGCAGCCGCAGCCAGCGTCACAACCTCTAGTCAGCCGCCTCAAGGCGCCCATAGATGGTGATTAGATGCTTTAGCCGCTGCGCAATCTGATCATCGAGCTGATCCCACTGAAAGCGCCACCGCCAGTTACCGCTCGGCACCCCGGGTCGGTTCATCCGATGAAGCGTATCGAGCCCCATCAGGTCCTGCATCGGCACCACGGCCAAGTCAGCCCGCGAGGCCAGAGCGGCCCGGATCATCGGCCAGGGCATCGACTCTTGCGAATGCCCCAGATAGTCATCGACATGCTGTCGCAACCCCTCGTCCAGCGACTGATACCAGCCGAGGGTGGTGTCGTTATCGTGGGTGCCCGTGTAGCAGACCGAATCCCGACCATGGTGGAACGGTAGATAGGGGTTGCTAGGCCCGCCCTCGAAGGCGAACTGCAAGACCTTCATCCCGGGCATCCGATAGCGCCGTCGCAGCGCATCGACCTCGTCGGTGATTACGCCCAGGTCTTCAGCGATCAGCGGCAAGGCGCCGAGCTCGTCTCGCAAGCGCAAGAACAGGGCATCACCCTTGGCCTGGACCCAGGTGCCGTTCATCGCGGTCTCTTCTGCCGCCGGGACCTCCCAGTAGGCCTCGAAACCGCGGAAATGATCGATCCGGACCATGTCGAACAGGCGCAGCTGGGTGCGCATCCGATCGATCCAGAAGCGGAAGCCATTCTTCTCCAGCTCGTCCCAGCGATACAGCGGATTACCCCAGCGCTGACCGGTCGCGGAGAAATAATCGGGCGGCACGCCGGCGACGACCCGACAGGTGCCATCGGCATTCAGATCGAAATCGCCGGGCCGCGCCCAAACCTCTGCGCTGTCATGGGCGACGAAGATCGGCATATCGCCGAACAACCGAACCCCGCGACCATTGGCATGCGCGCGCAGCGCGTCCCATTGGCGAAAGAACACGAACTGCTCGAAACGGATGTAATCGATCTGCTCGCCAAGCCGTCGCCGCGCTTGGCCGAGGCTTCGCCCATCGCGGTTGCGCAGCCCTTTCGGCCATTGCCACCAGGGCGCCTGTTGCGCTTCATGGATCGCGCGGTAGAGCGCATAGTCGTCGAGCCAGTAGCGTTGCCCCTCGCAGAATTGATCGAGCTCGGCGCGCTCCTCGTCCGAGGCCGCACGCAAGAAGCCCTGGTGCGCCTGATGCAGCCGCTCGCGCTTGCTCGCGTCATCATCCGCGCTGCTGAGCTCGGCCGGCAGCCAGCCCCATTCGACCAGCGGCTCAAGCCCGATCAGCCGAGCACTGCCGGCATGCGCCGAGCTGGTTTGATAGGGCGAATCGCCGGCCTGTGGCGGCCCTACGGGCAACATCTGCCAGACCCTGACGCCGGCATCGGCCAAGAAATTGACGACATTGAAGGCCTCCCAACCGAGATCACCGCAGGGTCCGTCACCAGGGAGAGAGGTCAGATGCAACAAGACGCCGGCGCAGCGTTGGTCGAGACAGTCGGTCGCGGGGAGATCATCCATAAGAGACAGAAATCGGGTTACAGGCTCGTTTGAAGAGGCTAATCAGGATGCCAGCTTCGCGGTGTTTGAGCTAGCCAACGACCTGCGGCCTCGGCGACGATTCAGCTTACCCGGTTAACGGTCTGCCCAAGCAGCTCGGGTGTCACCAGGGTCACGCCGCCCTCGGAGACGTAGAAGCCGGCTGCTTCGTCCGCGGCACGATCACAACCAATGCGCATCTCATCAGGCAGACGGCACCAATGGTCGACAATGGCGCGGCGGATCACACAGCCACGGCCGATATCGACATTCGGCAAGATCACGCTGTCTTCGACATGCGCGAACGAGTGCACGCGCACATTCGAGAACAGGAGCGAGTGGCGCACCAGCGCACCAGAGATGATGCAGCCGCCCGAGACCATCGAGTCGACCGCCATGCCGCGCCGGATCTCGTCATCGAAGACGAACTTGGCCGGTGGCAGCTGCTCCTGATAGGTCCAGATCGGCCATTCATCATCGTAGAGACTGAGCGGCGGTGTCACGCCGATCAGCTCCAGATTCGCCTCCCAGAAGGCATCAACGGTGCCGACATCACGCCAATAGGCCTGGGCCCCGCTGTGCGGATCGCGGAACGGATAGGTCATCACCCGATAGCGCTCGATCGCGCGCGGGATCACATCCTTGCCGAAGTCGTGACTTGAGCTAGGTAGGTCGGCATCGGTGATAACCTGCTCAAAGAGGAAGTCGCGATTGAAGACGTAGATGCCCATCGACGCCAGTGCAACAGCGTCCCGACCTGGAATCGACGGCGGATCGGCCGGTTTTTCAACGAAGCCGCACACACGCTGTTCGCTGTCAACGCTGATGATCCCAAAGCCCGAGGCGCGCTCGCGCTCGACCTCGAGGCAGCCGATGGTCATATCGGCGCCGGATTCGACATGCTGGGCGATCATCGGGCCATAATCCATCTGGTAGATGTGATCGCCCGCCAGCACCAACACATACTCGGGGTCGTGATTGCGGATGATGTCCAGATTCTGGAATACCGCATCCGCGGTGCCGGCATACCAGGCGGTCTCCGTCACCCGTTGCTGTGCCGGCCACAGCTCGACGAATTCGCCAAATTCACCGCGCAGAAAGCCCCAGCCCTTTTGGATATGCAAGATCAGCGAGTGCGCCTTGTACTGAGTCAGTACGCCGATGCGGCGAATGCCCGAGTTGATGCAATTCGAGAGCGGAAAGTCGACGATCCGGAACTTGCCGCCAAAGGGCACAGCCGGCTTCGAGCGCCATTGCGTGAGATGGCGCAGGCGTGAGCCGCGACCGCCGGCCAGGATGAGCGCCAAGGTATTTCTCGTCAGGCGACTGACGAAGCGGGGATTGGCTTCCGACATGCTGGACCTTCAGGCGCGAACGCCAACTGGAATAGGGATGCCAGACTGATCAGCTTACACAGCCGGCCAGCCCCGGCGCTATGTCAACGCAGCGCTATGTTAACATCGTGCTCGGACAGTACCCCAGGATACCGATACGCCATGCCCGAGAGTCAGCTCCGCTACCCCGACCTCCCCGAGCCCCTGCTGCGGATTGTCGAGGCTCGACACTACGACCCCTTTGAGGTCCTAGGTCGCCACGAACAAGGCGATGGGACAGCCATCGTGCGGGTACTGCTTCCGCGTGCCGAGCGAGTGCGAATCGGCAAGGGCGACATCGAGCTGAGTCGCATCGAAGGCACCGACCTGTTCGTCTGGGAGGGTCCAGCGAGCGCCGTCGACGAGCGCTATCTGATCAGCTGGTACGACAAGCAGGGACAGGTCCACACCCAGCACGATCCCTACAGCTTCGAGCCACAGATCGCGGACTTCGATCTGCATCTGTTCGGCGAGGGCCGCCACTGGCATGCCTATCGCTTCCTCGGTGCTCGCCAGCATGAGGTCGATGGCATCCGCGGTTTCCAGTTTGGAGTCTGGGCACCAGGCGCAACCCGGGTCAGCGTGGTCGGCGCCTTCAACAATTGGGACGGTCGCGAGCATCAGATGCGGGTGCGCGCAGGCTCGGGGGTCTGGGAGCTTTTCATCCCCGGTCTGGAGCCCGCGGTGCTGTACAAGTTCGAGCTACGCTCCGCCGAGGGCGTGCCCATGGTCAAGATCGACCCCTATGCCAGCGCCTTCCAGGAGCGCCCGGATAACGCCTGCATCCTGCATGCCCCGAGCGGTTTCGAGTGGACCGACCAAGAATGGCTCGAGGCGCGCGCGAATGCCAACTGG
>NZ_JBUDPI010000304.1:0-4651 GCF_054919635.1 Halochromatium sp.
GTCGCTCTTGGCCTGGCTACTCGGCGGCCTTGCCATCGGCCTGTTGGCGATGACCTTCGCCGAGATCGCCGCCATGCTGCCGGTTGCCGGTGGCATCGCACGCCTGCCGCAATTCAGCCATGGCAACGTCGTCAGCATGGCAATGGGCTGGAGCGCCTGGGTTGGCTACAACACCACCGCGCCGATCGAGGTCGAGGCGATGCTGCGCTATCTGGCGCCGCACCTGCCCTGGCTGTATCAAAGCGCCACGCCCGGACACCTGAGCCTGCTCGGCATGTTCTCAGCAGCGGCGATGCTGCTGTTGTTCACCATCATCAACATCTTCGGCGTGCGCTTCTTTGCGCGCATCAACGCGTCCATCACCTGGCTAAAGCTGTTGGTCCCGGTCATCGTCGCCCTGGTGTTGATCGTCGACAGCTTTGAGGTCTCCAATCTCCACGCCGGCGGCGGCTTCTTCGTGATGGGCGCCGAAGGCATCCTCGCCTCCATTGCAAGCGGCGGCATCATCTTCGCGTTCATCGGCTTTCGTCATACCATCGATCTCGCTGGTGAGGCCAAGAACCCGCAATTCACGGTACCGACCGCGATCCTGCTGACCATCCTGATCTGCTTTCTCGTCTACGGCCTGATCCAGCTGGCCTTCATCGGGGCACTGAGTCCGGCCGACCTCGAGAACGGCTGGACAACCCTGCAGATCAGCGGTGACTTCGGCCCCTTGAGCGGACTGGCAACGGCAGTCGGTATCCTCTGGCTGGTGAGTCTGCTCAACGTTGGCGCAGTGGTCGCCCCCTTGGGTGGCGGACTGGTCTCGGTCGGCTCGATGGGCCGCTTGGCGCTAGCCCTGGCCCAGAATGGCTTCTTTCCGAAGCTGTTCGAGACCCTCAACCGGTACGGCGTGCCCGCCTATGCAATGCTGTTGAACTTCGCGGTCGCCTCGGCCGTATTCTTCCTCATGCCGTTTCAGGAGATCCTGAGCCTGAACGGCGCCGCCATTATTCTGTCCTTCGCCATCGGACCCATCGCGTTGATGTCGCTGCGTCGACTTGACCCTGAGCGCAAGCGCGGATTCCGCCTCCCAGGCGCAAGCATATTGGCGCCCACCGCCTTCATTGTCGCGACCTTGATCATCTACTGGAGTGGCTGGGACACCTACTGGCGGCTCGCCGCCTGCCTGCTGGCCGGCCTCCTGTTGCTATTGCTCAAGGTCAAGAACACGCGCGGCGAACAGCTGGACGTCGGTGAATCGCTCTGGCTACTTCCCTATCTGATCGGCCTTGGCATGCTCTCTTACCTGGGTGATTTCGGCGGTGGTCACAAACTGATCCCCTTCGGATGGGACATGCTGCTGATCGCCGTCTTCTGCATCGGCATCTTCTGGTACGCCGTCCATTGCCGCTTGAGCCAGGAAAAATATGATCGTTATCTGCGGGAGGAACGCCTGTTCGAGCAGGGCGAGTACTAGCGCGCCTTCGCCTCAAGGCTGGTCGTGCGGGACCTCGGGCGGCGCGAAATTCCGTGGTGCCAGCGCGAAAAACAGCAGCATCGGCCTTATCGTCTTAAGGATGAATGTCAGACTACCAAGCCCAAACGACGGACCCTCGCGCATTGGCAGAGCCATGCTCTTCGGCGCCTGGGTGGCTGGCATCGCACTGCTCGCGATGCTGTTCCAGAACTATCTGGATCACAAAGAGAACCCCAACCGTGATCTCACGGTCGAGGCCGGACCCGCTGGTATGCCCCAAGTGGTCCTGCAACAGAACCGCCACGGCCACTATGTCGCAACCGGCACCATCAACGGCGAATCGGTGGTGTTCCTGCTCGACACCGGAGCGACCACCGTCTCGTTGCCGCTAGAGCTCGCACGCCGGCTCGACCTGCCGATGCGCCCCGGCGGAATGAGCAAGACCGCAAACGGGATGGTTCAGACCTGGACCACGCGGCTAGACAGCGTTGGTCTTGGCGGCTTAACAGCGCGCAATCTCCGCGCAACCGTGCTCCCCAACTTCCCGGGCGATCAGGTCCTGCTAGGCATGGATTTCCTTAGACGCTTCGAGCTGCTCCAACGCGGCGGCGAACTCACCATTCGCCTCCCCAGCTAATTGGTCCAGCTGACTGGTCCCACTGATTGCCCCCGCTAATCCCCCAAGCTGACCCCATCGCGATTCGACCAGTCGTAGCGACAGACAACCGGCACCCACCACAAGCCTCGGCGCAAGAAGCGCTCGCGCCGGCCTTGAACCGCACCAAGCTCTTACACGCTTACAGCCCGACACCTAAAAGCCCGACACCTAGCCGTGCGCCGACCCTCTATAGAAGTCGGGTCCTTGCACGGCTTAGGCTGCCTTGCACACTGACCTTCGGGGCTAGCTCACCGCGAGCTTGACGCCACGCTCGCGCGGTTGCCGCTTCGGCAGCTCAACCCTTAAGACGCCGTGCTCGTAGCTCGCACTCGCTTGCTCGCTATCGACCGGCGCAGGCAGCGGAATGGCACGCTCGAAGCTGCCGTAGGCACATTCGGTAATCTGCCAACGCCCTTGCGTCTCCTCGCGCATGACACGTTTCTCGCCACGAACGATCAGGTAGTCGCCAACAACCTCCAGATCGAAATCATCCTTGCTCATTCCCGGCGTCTCCAAGCGCACCACGACCTTATCCGCACCGTCGAGCACCTCGCCCGCGAGCACGCCCCAGCCGGCGCTGCGCTCGGCCAGTTCGGTACTCTGTTCGGCATCCTCGGTCTTCGAGCCCTGACTGAAGCGGGTCATGGCGCCAGCCGCACGCCGATAAAGCCGCTGCCAACCATCGAGCAGCGCGTCCCAAGCATGGCTGAACTCATCACGTAGGTGTTGAAAGGGTGACATGGCCTTAACCTCCTTTCTGTTGCGATATCAATAGTGTGGCTCATGCAGGAGCAATAGACAAGCTGATCCAGAGCACTGCGATCGTGCGCCAATACTGCCGGGCAGCAGCCTCTACACTGGCTCAGACGGCGCGGACCACACCACCGCGTCGACTATCACCAGCACCAGAAAAACAACCGTCATCGCTGACTGCCACGCTATGCGCACCGCCGAAGAACACACTCCGATCGCGCCAAACCTGGACCTCAGGCCAATATTGCTGCAATTGCTTCAGCAGCGGCGCTTCGACCGGTGGCTCGAGGCTGAGCAGATCCCCCTCAAGGTGCAGCCGCGGCGCCTCAACCGCTTCAGCCAGCGGCATCCCGAGTTCGAGTAGATTCGAGAGCACTTGGAGGATCGCGCTGCGAATCCGGTTCGAGCCCGCCGAGCCGGTGACGATCCAGCACGGCGCCTTGCCCGGCCCAGCATCGGACCTCGGCTGCCGGATCAAGGTTGGGCACATCATCGAGCTCATGCGCTGATCCAGCGGAAACCTCGCCACCCCATTCGGATTCAAGTCCTCCTCACCGAGCATATTGTTCATCATGATGCCGGTCCCCGGCAGCAGCACCCCGGCACCCTCCCCATTCGACAGGGTTAGGCTGGCAAGATTGCCCTCGGCATCGGCAATGCTCACCTGAGTCGTCCCGCGCCAAACCCTCGCACGCGCACGCATCTGCTCGCGATAGCTCGCCACAAGGTCAGACGCCAACCCAGACGGCAACTGCGCACCTGCCGCATTTCGCGCCTCTTGCGTGAGCCGCATCGCCAGCGCCAACCGCTGGCGCTGCTCAAAGCTACCGAAGACCTCCGAGCTTGGACCCGCCTCCTGCAGCAGCTCGAGTGTGAGTGCGATCAACACGCCGCCAAACGATGGCGACGGATTCAGAAAAAGCTCAGCTCCCTGAAAGCGTTGCTTCAGCGGAGCACGCCGCTCGACCCGATACTGCGCCAGATCAGCGGTGCTCAGCAGACCACCCGCCCTGGCACAGTACTGTGTCAGCTGCTCACCCCAAGACCCGATCCGGCCGCCAGCGCCAGAACGAACGGACGGACCCGCAGCAGAACCAACCCCCGATCCAGACCCTGGGCCTGGGCCAGCACCTGAGGAAGCGACCCCTTCATTCCAGCGCTCACCATAGAGCAGCCCAGCACCAACCTCAGCCAGCTCCGCCAACGCCTCAGCCAGCTGGGGCTGACGAACCCGCTCACCGGGCGCCGCCAACTGCTCAGCGTCATGGTCTGACGCATGCACCGCAAAGCAATCCGGATGCGCACGCAAGATCGGCTCGACCACCCGCGCCAGCCTATGTTGAAACCTAGAGACGGTCACCCCCTCACGCGCCGCCCGTTGCGCGGGTACCAACAGATCGGCGATCGGCAACCGACAGAGCGCCTGCTGCACAACGAACAGACCGGCGACCGCGCCCGGCGTCGCCATGCTACCGGCACCGATATGGAAGGTCTGGGTGGTATCGCCGAAATCGGCGACGATCGGGAAGAACTGCGATGCCGCCTCAACCGAGCCTTGGCGGGGCGTCTGCACGAAGAAGTCGAACAGTACGGGCTCGCCACCGGCCGGACGCGCCATCAAGAAGCCACCCCCACCAAGCGAGGCCAACACCGGTTCGGCAACCGCTGCCGTCGCAAGCGCCGCACAGGCCCCATCGAAGGCGTTGCCACCGGCGGCCATCACCTCGGCCGCCGCCTCGGCGGTCACCGCATGTCCAGCGGCGATGATGCCGCGCGAC
>NZ_JBUDPI010000305.1:0-4642 GCF_054919635.1 Halochromatium sp.
CAGCCCGCAAGCCTCCACCAGCGGCTCAAGGCCAGCACCGCAGCTTGGCACAGCCAGCTCGATCGCACACCGGCATTGCGCCAACTGATTCGCCCCGAACTAACGCTGGAGCAGTATGTTGCGGCGCTGCGCGGCCTAATGCTCGCACACCGCGAGGTCGAGCGCTGGCTGAGCCAGCTGACCGCCGCTGATCCTAACGCCAAGCCAAAGCAGCTGCCCGCCTATCGGCCGCGTGTCCCAGCCCTAGAAGCGGACCTGGCCCGATTGGAGGTCCATCCTACCCGCTCGCCGGAGCAGGTTGGGGAGCTGATTTGTAAGCAGACTCGGGACCGGGTTTGGGAGCAACCCCAAGCGCATTACCTCGGCATCCGCTATGTGCTCGAAGGGGCGACTCAAGGTGGCAAGATGATCTCGGCCCAGGTTGCGACGCAGCTACCGCAGCTGCGCAGCCTAGATGCCTTCGCCTATTGGTCGCTGCTGGAGGCAGCAAACGCCGATTGGATCGCACTGAGTCAGTTGCTCGCCCGCCCGGCCCACAACGAGGACGAGCTCACCGCGATCAGTGCGGGCGCCAGGGCGGCGTATTGCTGTTTTATCGATAGATTCCTGCCGACTGGCTCGGCGACTGGATCGGCGATTGGGCCCGCAACAGATGAAGACTGCGCGCAGCTTCACCCATCCAGCCCATTACGCCAATCCTGATCCTCCTTATCGAACAGCCGCGTCGCCTCAGCCGGCCCCCAGGAGCCGGCCGGGTAGGTGTGGATGAAGTTGCGCTCCGTAGCCCAGAGCTTGAGGATCGGATCGACGATCCGCCAGGCGTAGTTGACCTCATCATAGCGCAGGAATAGCGAGTGATCGCCTTCGATGATGTCGAGGAGCAGGGCCTCGTAGGCGTCGATCTGCTCGCTGCCCATGAAGCAGGTGTTGGCATCCAAGCGCTCGGTGACGGTGCGCATCTCGAGCCCGGCCTGCTTCACCTGGAGCTCCATGCGGATGCATTCGGTGGGCTGGATGTTGATCATTAGCCAGTTCGGCTCAAGTTGCGCGATCGGGGTGTCTTGGAACAGCTGCTGCGGCGGATGCCGGAAGCGGATGCTGATCAACGAATCGGTGCCCGCCATACGCTTGCCGGTCCGCAGGTAGAAAGGGACATTACGCCAGCGCCAGTTGTCGATGTAGAGCTTGAGCGCGGCATAGGTCTCGGTTGCGCTCTGCGAGTCGATGCCAGGCTCATCCAGGTAGCCGGCCACCGACTCACCATCGACCTCACCGGCCCGATACTGGGCGCGGAAGGCCTGCGCATGCACGGCCTGGCGGCTGATCGGGCGGATCGAGCGCAGCACCTTGACCTTTTCATCGCGCAGCGCCTCGGCATCCAGGCTCGGCGGTGGCTCCATCGCCACTAGGGTCAGCATCTGCAGCAGATGGCTCTGGATCATGTCGCGCAGGGCTCCGACCCCATCATAGAAGCCGGCGCGGCTGCCGATGCCGCGCGACTCGGCATGGGTGATCTGGACATGATCGATGTAGTTGCGATTCCACAGCGGCTCGAGCATCAGGTTGGCGAAACGGAACACCAGGACGTTCTGCACCGTGCTCTTGCCGAGGTAGTGATCGATGCGAAAGATCTGCTCTTCATTGAAATGCCGATGCAGCTGATCATCGAGGATCTCGGCACTCTCGAGGTCGTAGCCGAACGGCTTTTCAACGACCAGGCGCGCCCAACCGCCCTGCGGCTGATTGAGGCCCTGCGCCGCGAGACCATCAACGGTGGCACCGTACTGACCGGGGGCGATCGCCAGATAGAAGATCAGGTTGCGCGGAAAGACCTCATCACCAGCGAGACGTTGCGCCAGGCGCTCGAAGCCATCGGCATCAGTGAGATCGCCTTCGACAAAATAGAGGCGTTCTTGCAATCGCTCCAGCGCCGACTCATCGAGCGATCCGCGCGCCGACTGCTTGACCCAGTCACGCACCTCATCGCGCCAATGCGCGTCAGACCAGTCGCGCCGCCCGAAGCCAACCACGCGCATTCCAGGGCCAAGATGACCGGCAAGCTCGAGATGATAGAGGGCTGGAAGTAGCTTGATCTGGGCCAGATTCCCGGTCGAGCCAAAGATCACCAGTGTGCAGTCGTCATGCATCGGGTTCTCCTAGAGTCAAGAGTTTTATGCTAGCTTCAGTTGGAGAGTCTCATCGGCAACACAAGCATCGGAAACCTCCCATGCCCCTTCCTCTCGCTCATGGTGGCCAAGCCGTACTGTTCGCCAGTAGCGAAGCGCACCCCTTGGTCAAGACCGGCGGCCTTGCCGATGTCGCCGCCAGCCTGCCCGCTGCGCTGCGCGACCTCGGTCATGATGCCCGGCTGATCATACCGGCCTACCCGCAAGCCAAGCGCCTGGTGCGCGAGCTACGGGTGTTGAGTGAGCTCGGGCTGAAGAACACCCAGGGGCCCGTATCCTTGCTCGGCGGTCTGCTGCCGGATCGCGACCTGCCGGTCTACCTGGTCGAGGCGCCTGCCTACTTCTGCCGCGAAGGCAACCCTTACACCGATGTCAGCGGCGGCGACTGGGGCGACAACCCAGAGCGCTTCTTATTGTTCGCGCGGGTGCTGGCGCGCGTCGCGCTCGGCCTGCCAACGCTGGATTGGCGCCCGGATGTGCTGCACTGCAACGACTGGCAGACAGGGCTGGCGCCGGTGTTGCTCAGCCGCTACGAAGAGCGCCCGGCCACCCTATTCACAGTCCATAATCTGGCCTATCAGGGTGTCTTTGATCGCGCGACCTTCGATCGGCTGGCCTTACCGCCAGCGCTCTGGTCGATCGGCGGGGTCGAGTTTCACCAACGCATGTCGTTTCTGAAGGGCGGCATCGTGTTTTCCGACCGGATCAACACGGTCAGTCCAACCTACGCTGGGGAGGCACGCACGGCGCAGTATGGCTGCGGTCTGGATGGCCTGCTGCGGCAGCTCGGACAGCGATTCCAAGGCATCCTGAACGGTATCGATTACCGCACTTGGGACCCGTTGCGCGACACCAGCCTGGCGCAGAATTACGACCGCAACAGCCTCGAGCTGAAGGCTGCCAACAAGCTCGCGCTTCAGCACCAGTTTGACCTGCCCATCGATGAGCAGCGTCTGGTCCTTGGCCACATCGGCCGACTGGTCGAGCAGAAAGGGGTCGATCTGATCCTCGACCTCATCCCCCGCTTCATTGAGAAGGGCGGCATCCAGCTCGTCATCCAGGGCGAAGGTGATCGCGCATTAGAGCAGCGTCTGCTGGAGCTAGCCGCTCAGCATTCAGACCGGCTGAGCGTGCGGATCGGCTACGATGAGGCGCGCGCCCATCTGATCGAGGCGGGAAGCGACCTCTTCCTGATGCCATCTCGCTTCGAGCCCTGCGGACTGAACCAGATGTACAGTCTGCGCTACGGCACAGTGCCTATTGTGCGACGCACAGGCGGACTGGCCGACACCGTGATCGATGCCGGTGAAGAAAGCCTCGCCAAGCAGGAAGCCACCGGCTTTCTGTTCGATGAGCCGAATGCCGAGGCGCTCTGGAGCGCTATCGAGCGTGCGCTTCGGCTCTATCAGCAGCAGCCGGGGGTCTGGCAGCAGCTGATGCGCAATGGCATGACGAGAGACCTGAGCTGGGAGGCCAGCGCCAAGCGCTACCAGGCCTTCTATGAAGAAGCGCTGGAGTCACGGGCAGATCAGGGCATTGCCCTCTCGGCCTGACGGGCTAGGCTCCAACAGCGAGCCTTGAGCGAGCGGGTGGCCTTGAGATCAGGCCGCCTGAGCCGGGATCTGATGGCCGGTCCGGATCACGCTGTTGTGCTCATCACAGTACACCAAGCTGGGCTCGAACAGCGCGGCCTCCTGCTCGGTCATCGCCGCATAGCAGCAGATGATCAGGCGATCGCCGGGGCTGGCCTTATGGGCTGCGGCACCATTCACCGAGATCACCTGGGAGCCCGCCTCAGCACGGATGGCGTAGGTCGTGAAGCGCTCGCCATTGGCCAGGTTATAGATGTGCAGCTGCTCGTATTCGCGGATGCCCGCCAGGCGCATCAGGTTCTCGTCGATGGCACAAGAGCCCTCATAATCGAGCTCGGCCTGCGTGACGCAGACGCGATGGAGCTTGCACTTGAGCAGAGTCAGTTGCATCAGTAATCGTCTCCCTGGGCAGGAGCAATCGAGCTTGCTGCCACCCTTGAGGTAATTCGGTGACCGGTTCGGTAATCGATGTCCGGACGAAGGCCAATACAGATCGCGGTCGAGATGGAGGAATGCTCGCACCGGCCAGCGAGCCTGGCAAGCCTTCTGCGCTGCGCAATCCCTGCGGAGGACTGCCTGTTTGCTACCGGGTTCGTTATTGGGTTTGTGAGTGGGCTTGCTAAGGCGCTTGCTGCAGCGCAGCAAAGCGCTAGGATCTCAGATCCCTAGCCGACTCGGCAAGTGGCGCATCGAGATCACAGGTCAGATTGTCGATCAGCCGCGCTCGCCCAAGCTGGGCAGCGGCAAGGACGATCAGCGCACGATCCTCGGCGCCGGCCCCGCTCGCCTCGGGGCCGAACCCGGGTCCGGTCCCGGTTCCAGTCCGGTGCCCAGACCCAGGCTCAGCCAAATCGGAGCGCCGGC
>NZ_JBUDPI010000306.1:0-4578 GCF_054919635.1 Halochromatium sp.
CCTCTTGCTTGGGCACGCCCATCTCCTCGGCGAGGAACTCAAGCGCCGTCTGCTTAGTGGCTGCCTTGGGCAGAAAGTCCAGCAGGCCATCCCCGCTCTGCGAGTCGAAGCTGTAGATCGCGACCTCATCGAAGCGATCCTGGGTGCGCTCGGTGACCTGCGCCATCACCGCATCTCGGTTGGCGTGATCGACATAGTAGCTTTGCTTGAACGGGCTCAGATGCTCGGACTCCTGCTCGCGCAGCCCGCTGATATCGGCCACTGCATCGCGCACCGCCGCGGCATCCCAGCGCGGGCAGACCTGTTTGACGTGCTTGACCCAGGCCTGATCGATCTGCCACTGACCGTTCTCGTAGCGGCGGATCGAGGTGCCGACATCACCGATCAGCACATTGGGATGACGAATCCCAAACTCGTCGATCGCGGCTTCGGCCAGACGGAGGTTGCGGCCAGTCACGTAGACCACGAAGATCCCTTGGCGCTCGGTGAGGTCGTTGAACAGCTCGATCGCCCCTGGGTCCGCAGGCCAGCTGCCATTCGGTAGCAGGGTTCGGTCAAGGTCGGTCGCAAGCATCTTCATGCTAGGCTCTCCGTCTAGATTGGGTATGGAGCGGGTTGGACGCCGCAGCGCCGTTGCTATCCATTTCGACAGATCGACTAGGATGAGTCAAACCAGCACGGCGGCCAGGGGTCGTCGAGAGGACGCGATGCGAGAGGTTTCCATGCTTGAACAGACCCGCGTGCACTGTCCTTACTGTGGCGAGGGGATCGATGCCGCCGTCGACTGCTCGGCGGGTAGTCATCGATACATCGAGGATTGCGCTGTCTGCTGCCGGCCGATCGAGCTCGAAGCCGAGATCGATGCCTGGGGGAACCTCCTGCGGTTGGATGTTGGACGCGATGATGACTAGCAGCAGCCATCATCTCGCTGTTGATGCTGGCCCCAGAAACGCGAGCAGCTCATCGGCATGGGCTTCGATCTTGTCGACCGAATCATGACCCGCGCCCGCAATGACCAATAGTCGTGTCCGTGCCGGATCGGCCGCCGCTGCGATGCACCTGGCATCCTCGAGCGGCACGGTTCGATCCTGATCGCCATGGACCAACAGCACAGGGCAGGGAACATGGCGGATGCTATTGGCTGGGGCGATGCGTGCGAACCGATGACCGATCACCCATTCGACATAGCCTTTGGTGAGCTCGACCACAACGCGTGGCAAGTGCAGCCGCGCCAGGTAGCGCTCGGTGAGCTGCGCCGGATCAGCGAAGGCGCCGATGCTGATCACCGCGTCGATCCGTGGATTCCGTGTCGCCTCAAACAGCGCCGCGCCGGCACCAACGGAGTGGCCTAGCACGGCGATGCCTGTTGATTGCGAAGGATGCGCTCGGCGCAGCCAATCGATCGCAGCGCCGAGGTCCTCGGCAAAGCGTGGCAGCGAAGAAAAGCTGTCGCTATCGCTCGCGCCATGGTTGCGTGCATCGAACAGCAGCACATTGAATCCGGCGCGATGCAATGGCTGCGCGAGCGGCAGCATCTGCTCGCCATTGCTGCCCCAGCCGTGCAGGATGATGACCGTTCGCGTGGCATCGGCCGCTGGCAGACACCAGCCGCTGAGCCTGCGGCCGCGCAGCGTAGGGAAGCGGACGCTCTCGAACACAAGGCCGAGGTCCGCGGGCGAGGTCGTCGGCGCTATGCGCGGTGCCCGAAAGCCCAGATGGACGCCGAGCGGGATCAAGATCGCAACGAGCAGCGCGAGAAAGGCGAGCAGCGCGAGCGTCAGCGAGGCGGTGGTGATGATGGAGCTGATCATCGAGCCACTCTAACTCTGGGCTGTTCTCGCGCGCAGTGACGATCGTCGCTAGGTCGCCCTCCGACCCTGGATCATGAAGTCCAAGCGCAAGCGCAAGGGTTGCGGCGACGACGATCGGCGGGTCGTCGCTGCCGTCGTTGCGCGAGCAGCGGCTAGCCTGATGGACAACTGCCGGCGAAGTTCTCGTCTAGCCCACAACGCTTGCCGTCTGCGCGCAGACAGGTGCCGGCCTGCCTATCGACCTCGCCGCCGGTGATCGCGCAGTAGATCTGCGCAGCGTTATCGTAGCCGGTGATCTTGATGCCGTCTTCAGGGCAATGACCGCGCAGCAACGCCCATTCCTCGCACTGGCGATTGTCCTCGAACACGCAGACGCCGTACTGGCCGCCATCCGGGCGCGTGCGGATATCGAGCGTCCCGCCGAGCTTGGCGCAGTTCACCGATGCTGGGTTCGCCAGACCCTGTTCGGCAGCGGGTGAAGCGGGCGGTGGCTCCTGTGCCCCTGTAGACGAAGGGGGCTCTGTCGTTGAATTGGCATTGGCGACGAGCACTGAGCCGGCAAAACTCAGTGCCGCGATCAGCGTCATGAGACCATAGTGAGCATGAATCGGGGGCATGGGCCACAGAGAGTGCGTTGACAGAAAGGTGCTTTATGCTGAGCGACGACCGGCCGCGAGGCAAGTCAGATCTGGCAGCGTTCTTGGGCTGCGGTCTGATGCCGAGCCGGACGCGGTTGACTCTGGTTGGAGCAGGCGAGCGCTGGCTCCAAGGCCCTTGCCTTCGTGGTTGATGACGGTCCCTATGCTGTTGATTCGGCGAATGCGCGCGAAGACTGATCGGCTCCTGCTGCTGTTTTGCGTGCTCGGGGGGCTCTGGCTTGGGTCTGTGGCCGAGCTCGCCGCGATGGAATTGGCCGATGGCTGGGAGTACCGCTGGGGCGATTCGCCGTTCACTGCCGACGGCATTCCGGTATGGACGCTGGATCAGGAGGCCGACGACTGGTCTCCGATTGGATTTCCGTCCAATCCGCCCGGTCGCGATGGTCGGACCAACATCTGGTATCGCACGATCCTGCCTGAGGGCGACTGGCGTGATCCGGTGCTCTACATCTTCAGCGTTGACCTGATCGTCGAGGTCTATCTGGACGGGCACAAGATCTACCAATATGGCCGCTTCGATGATGCCGGGCGCGGGCGGTTCGAGGGTTGGCCCTGGCACATGATTACCCTGCCTCAGGATAGCGGGGGCAAACCGATCTACTTTCGTATCTATTCTGATTACAAGGACATCGGCCTCTGGGGCGAGGTCCAGGTCTTGGAGCGGATCGATCTGCTGCGCAAGCTGATCACTGGGTCGGTCGGCCGCCTGCTCGCGAGCAGCTTGACACTGCTGATTGGCTTGTTGTCGTTGCTGTTCGCGCTGGTACAACGCAAGCAGGGCGTTTTCGGGGCGCTGGCGCTGTTTGCGCTGGCCTCGGGGAGCACGGTGCTCAGTGGCGCCCAGGTCAATCTGTTGCTGCTCGATGCGCCGCTGGTCTGGGATTATCTCGGCGCTGCCGGTTACTTTCTGCTTCCGGTGGCGATGGCATTGCTGCTGCAACACTGGCTGCATCCAGCCTATGCACGCCTGCTCGGGCTGATCTGGAGACTGAACCTGGCCTATCTGATTGGCGCGATCTCGCTCTCCTTGCTGGGTGTCGTCTCGTTGGCCGGGACCTACCCGGTCTTCGATCTGCTGTTCCTGATCAGTGTGCTGGTGCTGTTGCTGCCGGCGCTGGACTTCGTTAGGCGCGGTCATCCTGATCAACAGTTCATCCTCGGCGCCTATGCACTGATGAGCCTGTTGCTCCTGCTCGATATGGCGGTTGCCCACAACCTGCTGCCTTGGGGGCGGGTCCCGCTCGGCTGGGGATCGCTAGGCTTTGCCTTGTCAGTGGTTGCGATCTCGATGTCTCATTACGCCAGGATGCAGCGCGAGCTCTTGCTGCTGAATACCTCGCTGGAGCGGCAGGTGCGGGCGCGCACCGCTGAATTGGAGCAATTGGCCTCCCAGGATGCGCTAACCGGGCTGAAGAATCGTCGCTTCCTCGATCAGGTGCTGCCTCGGGAGCTGGCATTGGCTCAGCGTCAGCAATCGCCATTGTCCGTGCTGGTCTGTGATGTCGATCATTTCAAGCGCTTCAATGACCGTCATGGGCATGCTGCCGGTGACGCCGTGCTTCAGCGAGTTGCTGCACATCTACAAGCCGTGTTTCGGCATACCGATCTGGTGTGTCGGTATGGCGGTGAGGAGTTCGTCATTGTGATGCCCGGCGCCGAGAAGCGCGATGCTTACCGATGTGCGGAGGCCTTACGGAAGCTGGTGACGGCCGATCGCATCGGTCACGGTGGCCAAATCCTAGATCCAGTGACCCTTTCAGTAGGCATCGCGAGCTGGCCAGAGCTTGTTGACGAACCAGGGCAGCTGTTCGAATGCGCTGATCGTGCGCTCTATCGGGCGAAGGCGAATGGACGCGATCGTGTTGAGTACGCTGACTGATCTGAGGCTGCGCTTCGGTCGCTGCTGTGATCTCGCCGCGGCCTAGGATGCAGCTGGGGCTGTCGGATGCTCAAGTCGGGAGCCTGTTCGGAGGCGTCTTCGCCAGCACATCGGGTGTTGAATGATCGGACCCTGACCCATCGGGTGGCATGTCGGTGTAGACAAGGTTGCGGCCGTTCTCTTTTGCCTTGTAGAGGGCGGCGTCGGCGCGGTCGAGCAATGCGTCTGC
>NZ_JBUDPI010000307.1:0-4573 GCF_054919635.1 Halochromatium sp.
GCGGCTCTGATAGCGCACCGGGTTGAGGTAATTGGGACGGTAGAGCTTGATCAGATAGCGATCGCTATCGGGCTCAAAACTCCAGGCTTGATCGAGCATCGACGCTGATGGCTCAGATGCTGTCAGCGCTGCCTCGCTGAAATCCGCTTCTTTCTCATCCGCCGTGGCGATCTGCATCGGTTTGCGAGCGGCTGGGTCGGCTGTGCTGGGCTTCGCTGTTGGGAGCGGAGCCAACGCTGGCGCACGACCAGCGAGCTGGTCGTAACAGGCCAAACGGCGCTGACCATCGCTGATCTGCGCGCAGGATTGCATCCCTGCCGGAGGGTTGGCGACGGCTGGTAACGCGACGCAAGAGGTCGCCAGAGCGATCATTGGCAAACTAAGCCGATGCACAGCATTTGTCGGTTGAAGCACGATGTCTCGCCTCCTGCGTGTCAAGAATGATCAGATAACGATAGCATCATCATCCGCAGCTCTCGGCAGCGAGAGCGCGATTCGGGCGTCGCTGCTGAGAACGACCTTCTGAAACCTCTTTTTCCCCACCGAAGCCCAGTGTCGAGACGTTGCCTGACAGGAGCCTGCGGTATCGGGCTCGGCAGCGTTGTCACGGACAGCCTTTGTCTTGGCCGCTAAGCTCGAGATCCGCGTCCTCAAGGCGGATGCCGTCGACCTGCCGCGTCAGCCGCACGGCCGCAATGACGCTCGTCGCGATTGGCCGCCCCCAGTCGCAATCAGCCTGCAGCGGCTCGAGATCAATCGTCTACACCTGAGCGGGCTGATCGCGGCCGTGCCAGCGCTGTCGGTCCGTGGCTCTGCGACGCTGTCAGGTGAAGGCGCGGTCGAGACAAGGCTCAGGATCGCGTTCCCCGACGTCGCCGAGCGCGATGATAGAGCCGTTCGCCTCGATCTATCCCGCTTGCTACTGACGATGGACGGCAGATTGCGCTTGGGGCAGACAGCCTCTGCCAGCGAGATCCAGCTCAGCGCTGCCGGCGAGCTGCGGTTAGCCCTAGACGTCGGACCGCAAGCAACCACCGTCGAGGCACAGGCATCGATCGGCAACCGTGCCAATCTGGATCTGGGTGGTCAGATTCAGGGCTCGCCGTTTACGACGCTCGGAGCGCTCTCGTTGCGCGCAGGAGGCGATATCGACGCGGGATTTCGGCACTGCAGCTCGCTCGTCTCGGTCTCGCTGCCACATCTCTTGCCGGCATCGATAACCCGGGGCTCGGCTTGCTCGAGCGCACCCGCATTGGACTCGGACTCGATCGCTTTCGCGTCGACAGCGGCGCCGGGCGTCAAGGCCGCGCGGACGCTGTCCTCGAGGGCGGCCGCTACCTCAGCGAGCGCATCTACCTCAGCGCCCGCCAAGGGACGCGAGCCGGTGACACCCAGGGCATATTGCGCATGGAGCTCAGCCCGCAGATTCGTCTTGAGACCGATGTCGGCGCCCATGGCGGGGCGCGCGCCGGTGCCGCCTTCGAGCTTGAGTATTCGCTGGGGTTTGCCGGCTCTGACAGCGGCGGTATGATCAAGATGCGGCGGTCGGTGGTCGACTTGCCAACTACAACGGAAGTCTTGCTCGATGCCTAAGCTCGCGCTTGTCCTGATCCTGACCAGCCCGTTTGCCCTCAGCGCCTGCGGCACCACCACGACCGAGCGCGCAGCAAGCGCCGGACTCTTCGGCGCCGCTGCCGGTGCAGCCCTTGGATCGCTCTCCGCCGACGCGGGGGCCGGTGCCTTGATCGGGGCTGGCGTCGGCGCCCTCGGCGGCTATCTGTACGATCAACATCAGAAGGGCAATATCGACTGAGCATGAACGCCGCTGTCGCGGCCAAGCGAGGCCTAAAGGAAGCACCCGTACCGGCGAGAGGCCATCTGTCATGCTCAGACTTCGTCCGATCCAAGCCTGCTGGTTCGAGACCTATGTTCCGCGCGAGCAGAGCCTGCTCGCAACCGATCTCCTGGCTAGCTCCGGGGCGGTTCAGCTCGAGCTCGACCCGCGAGTCCCAGAACGCGTTGATACCCGCAAGCTGCACAGTTATATCCTGCGGTTCCGGGCGCTCGCTGAGGCCTACCGCGAGGACCTCCCCAGTAGCCAATCGAAGCCAACCGCACTCGTCGGCAACCCCCTGCATCTGACCAGCCTCGCCCTGCAACAGCTGCAGGTCTGGGCCAAGCGTCTCGATTATCTGCACGAGCATCTGGACCAATTGCAGGCCGAGCTCGACTATCTAGAACTATTGGATGAGGGCCTTGCGACCCTGCAGGCAGCAGGTCTCGACCTGGATGGGCTGAACCAGCACAGCCATTTCCTGTGCAAGTGTCTGTTTGCCTGTCCGCAGGACAACAGCGATCGCGAGCCCGCGCTCCAAGCGCTGGTGCACCGGGTCGTCCGTGGCTCCAAGCACGACTTTGCGCTGCTGCTCGGCGAACCCGAAGACAGCGACATGGTGCGCCGCATGGTCTTGGAGCAGGGCTGCGAGCCCGTTGGCATCCCAAATTGGCTGAGCACAGATCACAGCCAACAAGGTCGAGACATCGACTCGCTTCGTCGTCACAAACGGGCGCGCATCGACCAGATCGACAGCGAGCTTGCGCAACTGCGCGCTGATCCGAAGGTCGCTGTAGCCCACGCCAACCTCGAGACCCTGGCCTGGTACCTGGAGCATGCCGCGCATCAGCTCGGTTCGCACGACCTCTGCCACATCACGGGCTGGACCATCGCGCCCGATCCGACGCAGCTCCAACATCGCTTACGGGATGCCGATATCCGCGCGATCATGCGCTTCCCCGAGCCGCCACCCTCGGTCAGCTCACCGGTGATGACCCTCGATACCTGGTGGGCGCAGCCATTCCGACCGCTACTGCTGATGTGGGGCACGCCCGGCCATGCCGAGGTGGACCCCAGTGGTGTGCTCGCGCTCATCGTGCCGCTGCTGTTCGGCTACATGTTTCCCGACGTCGGTCACGGACTGATGCTGGCGGCGTTCGCGATGCTCTTCTGGCAGCGCTGGCCGGCGATCCGCTTCCTGCTGCCTTGCGGCCTCTCGGCGGTGTTCTTCGGCCTGCTCTTTGGCGACATCTTCGGCTTCGAGGATCTCATCCCGGCGCTCTGGCTGAAGCCGCTCGAAGCGCCGATGATGGTGCTTGGCGTACCGATGCTGTTCGGCGTCCTGCTGCTCCTACTCGGATTAGTCTTCGCCGGGCTGGAGGCGCAGTGGCGAGGCAGGCTGCGGCAATGGCTGCAGGTGGAGGCAGCGGTGCTGCTGCTGTACCTGCTGCTCTTGCTTGCCCCCTTCGTGCACGACATTCTCTGGCTGGTACCCCTGGCGCTGCTGCACTACCTGGTCGGCAGTGCCATGCAGGCCAGTGAGCGGCTGCTAGCGACACTCGGCGCAGCGCTCGGACAGCTGTTGCTGAGTCTCTTCGAGCTGGCCCTGAACACCCTCTCCTTTCTGCGTGTCGGCGCCTTCGCGCTCGCCCATGCGGCGCTCTCGCACGCGATCATGGCGCTCGCCGACACGGTGCAGCATCCCGTGGGCTGGCTGCTGATCCTGGTGCTTGGCAATCTGTTCGCCGTCGTGCTCGAGGGTCTGATCGTGTTCGTACAGACCACCCGGCTGGTGCTGTTCGAGTTCTTCATCCGCTTCCTGCAGGCCGATGGCCGCATCTATCAGCCACTCCACCAACCGCCCAATAGCCATTGAGGCCCAATCAGCAATCTGCATCACGAGTGGGCAGACATCCGCACGCATCGGTGCTTGGCTGTCCTGGAAACGCTCAACTGGGAGGGAGGCATCTTGATGCTCCAGTTTCAGTTCGCGTCGCGGGCTTCACAATGGACTAAGGAGCGGCCCTCGAATTGCCGCGAGCAACAGCGGCCACCTCCTCGCCGCTCGCTGCCAGATCCTGATGCAAGATGCCAATGAGCTCTTGCACCGCGAGCGGATGTGCGAAACCGCCGTGGCCGGTCGGCACCACCACCTCAGACTCGGCGCTGGCCATCGGTTCGGTTGGCCCATGCACCGCCACGGCCTGATCGAGCTCATCACGCAGCTGCATGGCCGGGAGTGGCACCGGCTGTGCGGTTGGATAGTAGAAGGACCAGAATTGGTAGCGCTTGCGCACGCTCGAGTCCGCCATCAGCTCGCGCACTAGCCGGTTCCACATCTGCGGCGTGGTCATCAGGCCGTGCACCAAGACCAACCGACGTTTTCGGGATCGAAAGGCTGCAGAAAGGTGAGTTAGTCTCTCACCTGAGCCATCAAGACGTCGGACGATAGACGATGAAAGCATCCGCCAAACGCGCGCTTTGGATCAGTAGCCTCGTGCTGACCCTGCTCGCTGCCGTTGGTGGCTACCTGTTTTTCATCGCCACCAATCGGGCCTTGAGCCACGCTGAATCCTTCGAGTTTCGGCGCATGCAGGTTGCGCGCGTCGATGACGCCGATGTGTTTCGCTTCTTCTTCGCCACCAATCGTCTCGCTGAGGATGGTGACCAGCCGTTATTCGAGCGGCTCGGCAACACGCGCTCGCCGGCGCTGACCTTCGGCTCATTCGACACCGAGAT
>NZ_JBUDPI010000308.1:0-4571 GCF_054919635.1 Halochromatium sp.
ACGACTACCGCGCTAAGGTGATCTTCGGCTAATGGTTTTTATGCGCTGACCCTGGCTCTGCACCAACACATAGAGCGGCGGGATGATGATGATGCCGAACACGGTGGCCGCGATCATCCCGCCCAACACCACAACACCGAGTGAGACCTGACTCGCCGCACCGGCACCGGTCGCCAATACCAACGGCAGCATGCCGAGGATGAAGCTGAACGCGGTCATCAGCACCGCGCGGAAGCGGATACGGGCCGCATCAGCGGCGGCCTGCTGGATCGGCAAGTGTTCCTCGCGCAGTTGCTTGGCGAACTCGACGATCAGGATCGCGTTCTTGCTCGCCAGGCCGATCAGCATCACCAGGCCGATCTGGGTGTAGACGTTATTATCGAGCCCCACCGCCCAGGTCGCCGCCAGGCCACCGACCGCAGCGATCACCACCGACAGGATGACCGAGGTGGGCACCGTCCAGCTCTCGTACTGAGCGACCAGGAACAGGTAGACGAACAGCAGCGCCAGCGCCAGCACGATCGCCGCCTCACCGCCGGCTTGCACCTCTTGGAAGGTGGTCCCGCTCCAGTCGATCGCGAAGCCGTCTGGCAGATCATTGCGCTCGATCTGCCGCAAGGCCGCGATGCCCTCGCCGGTACTGCCGACCGGCGTGACGTTGACGCTAGCAGCCCGGAACATGTTGAAGCGCCGCGTGCTCTCCGGCCCCAGCACCGGCTCCACGCTGACCAGCGAGGCCAGCGGCACCATCTGTCCGCGCGCGTTGCGCACGTGCAGCTTGGCGATGTTCTCAGGACTCATCCGAAACGGCGCATCGGCCTGCAGGAAGACTCGGAAGGTGCGCCCGAAGAGGTTGAAGTCGTTGACGTAGAGTGAGCCGAGATTGGCCTGCAGGGTCAGGAACAGATCCGAGACCCGCACCCCCATGGCCTCGGCGCGCTGGCGGTCGATATCCAGAAACAGCTGTGGTGTGCGCGCGCTGAAGGTGGAGAAGGCGCGCTGGATCTCAGGATTGCCGTTGGCGTTGATGATGAACCCCTGCAGCACCCCCGCCAGCTCTTCCGGTGAGCGACCGGCCAGATCGAGCAGCTCCATCTCGATGCCGCCGGCGGTGCCAAGTCCTTGGATCGGCGGTGCCGCAAAGGCGAACACCGTCGCTTGCGGGATCGAGAGCAACTGCGGCTGCACCCGTGCCAGCACCGCATCGGCGCTATTCTCCGGCGCTAGACGCTCATCCCAATGCTTCAGGATCACGATCGCCAGACCGCCGCTCGAGCGCGCCCCTGCCAACAGACTGAAGCCAGACACGGTGAGCACATGGTCGATCTCCTCCTCGGCGGCCAGCATCTGCTGCACCTGCTCCAGCACCGCGCCGGTGCGGGCCACCGACGAGGCATCCGGCAACGAGACGTCGATGAAGAAGTAGCCAGTGTCCTCGCTCGGGATGAAGCCGCTCGGCACCTTATTGAACAGCCACCCAGCACCCACTCCGCTAGCGATGATCACCAACAACGCGATGATGGAGCGCTTGCCGAGGCTTCGAACTAAGGCGGTGTAGCCGTTGCGGGTCCGATCGAGCCCCTGGTTGAACCAGCGCAGCGGTCCGCGTGGCGCACGCGACGGCCGCAGCAACAGACCGCAGAGCGCCGGGCTCAGGGTCAAGGCGACCAGCGACGAGAGCGTGACCGCCACCGAGATGGTCACCGCGAACTGCAGATAGAGCTGGCCGGTGATGCCGGGCAGGAAGGCGGTCGGCACGAACACCGCGTAGAGCACCAGCGTGGTGGCGATGATCGGCCCGGTGACCTGCGCCATTGCGCGCTTGGCGGCCTCCTTGGCGCTGAGTCCCTCCTCGTCGATCAGGCGCTGGGTGTTCTCGACCACGACGATGGCGTCGTCGACGACGATGCCGATGGCAAGGATGATCGCGAACATCGACACCGTGTTGATCGACAGCCCAGCGGCGAGCAGGATCGCGAAGGCGCCGATGATCGAGACCGGGATCGCCAACACCGGCACCAGGGTCGAGCGCCAGTCACCGAGGAACAGATAGGTCACCAGGATGACCAGCGCCAACGCCTGGAACAGCGTGATCACAACGTTGCGCATGCTGATGCGCACGAAGTCGGTGGTGTCGTAGTAGATCGCGTAGTCCAGATCCTGCGGGAAGCGCTCGGCGAGCTGATCGAGCGTCCGGTAGACCTGATCGGCGGTCTCCAGCGCGTTGGCCCCGGGCGAGAGATAGATGCCGAGTGCTGCGGAGGCGGCACCATCGGCCCAGGTATCGGCGTCGTAGGTCTGGGCGCCAAGCTCGATGCGGGCGACATCGCCAAGGCGGATGCTGGAGCCGTCGGGGTTCGAGCGCACCAGGATATCCTCGAACTCAGAGACCTCGGTCAGCCGCCCTTGCGCCTGAAGGCTGTAGGTGAAGGCCCGGCCCTCATTGCCCGGCGGCGCACCCAGCCGCCCGACGGCGGCCTGCAGGTTTTGCCGACGGATGGCATCGACCACCTCGGCCTCACTGACGCCGAGCGCGGTCATCACCTGCGGGTTGAGCCAGATGCGCATGGCATAGTCGAGCTGCCCGAACTGGCTCGCCTCACCGACGCCCGGGATGCGCGCTAAGGCATCGCGGATGTTGATCTCCATATAATTGGAAAGGAACAGCCGGTCGAAGGTCCCATTCGGCGAGATCAGGTTCAACATCAGCAGCATATTGGTCGACTGCTTGCGCACCGAGACGCCCTGCTGGGTCACATCAACAGGCAGGGTCGGGGTTGCAAGCGCAACCCGATTCTGTACGTTGACGGCGGCGATGTCCGGGTCGGTACCCAACGCGAAGGTGATGTCGAGCCGATAGCTGCCGTTGTTGTCGCTGGTTGAATTCATGTACAGCATGTTGTCGACGCCGTTGACCTCGGCCTCGATCGGCGCCGCGACCGTCTCCACGACCACCTCGGCGTTGGCGCCCGGATAGCGCGCCTGCACCGAGACCTGCGGCGGCACGATGTCGGGGAATTGCGCGACCGGCAGCACCTGGATGGCGATCACACCGGCAATGATGATCACCAGCGAGATCACCATCGCGAAGCGCGCCCGGTTGATGAAGAAGGCGGAGAACATTGCGCTCAGCCCTCTTCGTACAGGGTGGCCGGACTCGGCTGCACCCGCATGCCCGGACGCGCCTTTTGCACACCCTCGACGATCACCTCTTGGCCTACCTGCAGCCCAGAGGTGACGACCCAGTCCTTATCGACCCGCGCACCCAGGGTCACCCGCGCCAGCTCGACCTGATTCTCGGGGGTGACCACCAGCACCAAACGCCCGGCCTGGTCCTGTTGCACCGCGATCTGCGGCACCACGATCGCCATCTCGGGCTGGGCCGCCTTCGAGACCACGGTCACGAACTGCCCTGGAAGCAGCACCTCACTCGCATTGTCGAAGCTGGCGCGCACCCGCACCGTATCGGTGGTCTGATCGACCTCGGGGTCGAAGAACTCGAACTGGCCCGGCTCCTCGAGCATCGAGCCGTCGGCCAGGCGGACGTAGGGCAGGAATTGATCGTCGCTATCCTCCATTCGGCGCACTGCAAGCATGGTGCGATCATTGACCGGGATGTTGACGAAGACCGGGTCGATGCGGACCAGTCGCGCCAGCGGTCCCGAGGTCGGCCCGACCACGGCACCGACCGGGAAAGCGACGCGGCCAATGCGGCCATCGAAAGGCGCATGGATCTCGGTGTAGCTGAGCTCGATCTCGGCGCGCTGCAGTGCGGCCTGCGCCGAATCACGCGCGGCCCTGGCCTCTTGCTCTGCAGCCACCGCGGCATCGAGCTGAGCCCGAGTGGCACCACCCCGCTCAATCAGGGGCTCGATACGCTCGCGCTGAAGCCGCGCGTTGGTCAGGGTCGCGGTGGAGCGCTCGACATCGGCACGGCGCGCGACCACATTGGCCTCGAACGGCTCGCGCTCGATGCGGAACAGCAGATCGCCGGCCTTGACCCTCGCGCCCTCCTCGAAGGTGCGCTCAGTGAGGAAGCCGTTGACGCGTGCGACCAGATCGACGGCATCGATCGCCTCGACGCGGCCGACGAATTCCATTTGCGGCGTAATCTCGCGTTCCACTACGGGTGCAACGCCAACCGCTGGTGGTGGCGGAGGCGCACTGGTACCGGCTGTTTGATTGCCAGGCTCGCAGGCCACCAGCCCAACCGCGCTCGACAGAAAGAAGAGACCCAGGATTCGCCGCATGAGGACTCCGTGATGCTGAGTTGAGGGAAAGGCCAAGATAGGACTGAAAACACGAAGCGCGGCCCAAAGGTGAGACGCCACTCGCCAACGCCGACTGCCTGCCGCGCCCCTAGAGCCGGCGCCAGGGATCACCGCATGCAACGAGAGCAGCGATCGCATCCGTGGTCGCAGCTGAGATTGCGGCCGCGATCGCAGCGGAAATCGCGCTGGTGATGCCGTTGCTGGTCGCAGGATCGAGACGAAGAGGCGTGCATCAGCGCGGTTTGAGGACTCTCGTTGACAACCGCATAAAGGTACTCGATCCGGACTCTTTCTGCTCAA
>NZ_JBUDPI010000309.1:0-4540 GCF_054919635.1 Halochromatium sp.
TATGCGCTCGCCCTGACGGGGGGGGGCAAACAATTTTTGCGCGGCAACCCTAGAGAAAAAACTGAATCCTGTAGAGTGAGAGATTCGGCTCGGCTTCTCCGTATTCGGCACAACCCAGTCACCCCGAGCTGAGAAGCCGCGCACCAACAACAACAACTTGCGCAGCCGTCCCATCGCCTCGCCCCAGCCTCACTTATGCCCGACCGCACGGATAACACCAACTGCGACGCAGCAGAGCCCCCAGGCTGTTCGAGCCATTCACAGCCGCTGCTCGGCTCGTGGGCCGGTGGATTATTGCTGAGAGCATCAAGGGCTCCCAGCAGCATCAGTCTCGGCTGGCTGGCCGCAGCCCTTCTCGCTGGTATGGTGCTGCAGCTCGGTGCCAGCAACACATCGGCTCATCCTGAAGCGGTAGTCAACGAGCTTCCAGTAGGCTCGGCCGTTACCTGGCTGCAACACTACCAGGCGCTCGCCGCTGAGGCACCGGAAAGCTGCCCGCCGACAACGATCCCAACGCTCGCTCCGGATGTTCCGGCGCGCGCCTTCGAGCTCGAGCCCAGCGCAGCGCAGCCAGGGTCGGGGCCACTCATCGCGGCCTTGAGAGATCCCATCGCCGAACGCTTCCTCGTGCTCGCGGAGGATGCTGACGGCTGTGTGCAGGTTGGCGAGTCGGGGCGCGGCGTTCCTTTTGATTGGCGAAGCGTCTCCAGCCCGGTCCCTAACAGTCTGCTGCCGGTTAGCCTCGGAGCAACGCCAGCCGTTGCGATCGTGGCCGATCCGAAGATGATACGCCCCTGGATCGAGGTGCTTCCACTCGATCAGTTCGCCCGCACGAGCCATCGCGACTGGATACTGCTGGGCATGTTTGCGGGGATGCTGGCAAGCTTTACGGTCGTTGCGATCCTGATTGCACGTTCGCAGCGCAGCCCCCTGATCTGGGCCTATCTGCTCTACTTGGGTTGCCTGCAGTTCTATCAGTTGCAAGCGTTTGGTCTCGGCCCCGCCTGGCTGCCGTTCTGGCCTCCGGCGAGCGCCTCTCAGCTGCTCCAGGCGCTGGCCACGGGCACCACGATGTCCAGTATGACCTTGGTCATCTTCCTGTTCCTTCAACCGCGCGGTTGGATGCGAAGCGCGCTGCTGGCTTGCGCCGGGCTCAGCATCGGTGCGTTCTTTCTTTCGGCAGTCCATCCGAGCATCTATCGCTTCGCCGCTGCCGCCCTGCTTGTCACGGCAGCCCTGGTCATGATGCTACTGGCACAGCGGCTGCGCACCGGTAGGACACCCATTCGGTGGTTCGGACTCGGCCTCACCGCTGTTGTCCTCGCCGTTGGCGCCCAAGCAGTCTCTGCCGTCACTCAGGCGGCCTGGCTCCCGCCGCAAGTCGGCATCGCCACACCGTTCGGCAATGTGATCGAAGCCATCTGCTGGCTACTGGCCATCGTTTCACACGTCAAAGCACAACATCGGTCGCTGCTGGAGCGGCAACTCTCCGAATCCAGATATGACTCGCTTACCGATTCCTATAACCGCCGTTATCTCCGCAAGAGGATCAACCTGGCCATCGCCGAAGCCAAGCGCACAGGCAGCAGCACAAGTGGGCTGCTCTATATCGATCTGTTCGGCTTCAAAGACATCAAGGATCGCTTCGGCCAAGCGATTGGCGATGAAGCCCTATGCGGGTTCGTCAGTATTCTGAAGGAAATGCGACTCAACGCCGACGCCATCGGGCGTTATGGCGGTCACGAGTTCGTGATCCTGATGCGTCAGGACGCGCACTGGAGCGATACGGAAGGTGCAGCGGCGACGATCCTGTCCCGCTTCCAGGAAGCGCTCGAGCTCGACAAGCAGAGCGTCCTGATGCGGCCTGATATCGGCATCGTCTGCATCGGCGCTCAGTATTCGGACGTCGATGAGGTCATGGAAGATGCGAGTCGGGCGCTGAGGATCTCGACCCAGCTTGGCGGTCGACGGGCAACGCTCTTCGAGCCGAAGATGCGCGATCGCGCAAAGGTCGAGCAGGCGCTCCTCAACGCACTCGAAGAGGCCATCCGCAACCACCAGCTCGACCTCTACTATCAGCCCACGGTCGCGCTGGAGACCATGTTGCCCGTTGGTTTCGAGGCCCTGCTCCACTGTCCCCACGTCACGGAACAAGGCGTCAGCGTCGACCAGATATTTGCCACGGCAGAGTCCGCCGGTATGCTCAAATCCCTCGGCGAGCGTGTAATTGAGCTAGCGCTTGCGCAGATCGCCATTTGGCAACGCCAAGGCCTCTGGTCAACGGAGCTCTTTCTCAGCATCAACGTTTGCCAGCAACAGCTCATCGACGAGCATTTTCTCGAGTCTCTACACCATGCCTCGCAGCACCATAATGTTGATGTCAGTAGCATTCGACTCGAACTCTCCGAGCGCTCACTCGGCGTCGACCTCGATTGGTCGCATCATGTCCTGCCACGGCTCTTGAATCGGCATGTCCTGCTCGGCATCGATAACTTTGGTGCCGGCTTGGCCTCGCTGACGATGCTCACCGACCTGCAGCCAGACTACATCAAGATCGACAAACGGCTCGTGGCCGTGCTGGCAACCTTGCCGCGAGCCCAGAATCTGGCGCGCGCCGCCTGCCTGTTCACCGCCGAGACCGGCGGCCTCGCGATTGCCGAGGGGATCGAGACCAGGATGCAGCTCGAAACCCTGCGGGAGCTCGGGGTCGAGTACGGCCAGGGCCGTCTCATTGCGGCGCCGATGTCCGGCGATGAGGCAGGGAATTGGCTTCAGCTCGCGACACGCGCCCATGAGCTGCCGCGAGACGACAGGAGCTGGCAACGGCACTTGCATTGATCCGCCATTACCAAGGCATCAACGCGCGCAGCGGCGCGAGCGCAAGTCCAAGCACCAGCGCTAGCAGGCAAGCGGTCAACAACAACTGCAAGGCCTGTCTCAGCGCCTGAGTGCCCAGCTCGGCGGGCCATGCCGGATCACCCATATAGGCCTCATGGACCAGATGCCCCTGATGCCGGATTGGCCCGACCAGACGCACGCGCAGCGCGCCTGCGAAGGCCGCCTCACTCCAGCCCGAATTCGGGCTCGGCAACATCCCGTGATACTTTCGTGCCGTTGGGAAGACCAGCCGAGGGTGAAATCGTAACAATGCCGCCGCAATCAGGATCAGCGGCACCGAGAGGCGCGCAGGCAGCCAGTGCACCAGGTCGTCGGAGCGCGCCCCGGCCCAGCCGAAGCGCGCATAACGGCCCGTCTTATAACCAACCATGGAGTCTAGGTTCGAGACCACCTTGACCAGTATCAGCCCTGGCAACCCCAACAAGCAAAGCGCCCAAAGCGGCGTCAGCACGCCATCGGTGAGATTCTCAGACAGGCTTTCGATCGTGGCTCCCACAATCCCTGCGCGCCCCAGGCTATCGGTATCGCGGCTCACCAGCATCTGCAGCTCGTCTCGCGCCCGGTCGAGATCCGGGGGGCGTTTGTCCAGCGCGCTGAGCACACGCAGTCCCTGATTCAGCAGATCACGCGTGCAAAGCAGACTGTAAGCGATGAACAGGTCCCAGCCGAAGCCGAGCCAAGGATGCAATCCAGCGAGCGCCCAATGCACCGCCCACCAAACACCAAGCGCACCACCCACGGTAGCGACCCAAAGCAGGACACCACCGAAGCGCCCATCGAGCCCGGAGCGAAACAGGGCGCCCTCGCACAGCAGCGTCCAGGCGCCGAGCACACGGATCGGATGTAACCGGTAGACCGGATCGCCGAGCAGGGCGTCGAACACGCAAGCGCCGAGGATCAGCAGCAGATGCTCGCTCAGCGCCATTTGCGTGCGAACCCGATTGCCACTGCCCGCGCCGCGAGTGCGCCGGGCGGGAGGTCCTGATAAGGCTGCAGCTCCTTGCGGAGCGCAGGGAACTGCTCTGGGGCCACTGCCACCGCCGCCGCCAAGAGCGCAGCCTGGTTGATGAGCGCTTCCTGGACCACTTCGGCGTGCAGCACGCCGGCATGGACCAGGTCGATGATCTCGGCTAGCGCATAGGCCGCTGCCGCGCTCTGTGGATCATGGATCAGCGCGGTGAGATTCTGACCGAACAACGCAGCATCCGGGGCAGCCAGCACTGCGCGCGCTTGAGCGAGTAGCTCAGCCTCACTACAGCCGTGGCGCCCAAGTGCCCCGCAGATGGAGCGGCGCAGTTCGGCACAGACCCCGTTCTGCAACAGGATGCAGCGGGTCACGGCCGAATGCACCGCGCGTCCCAACAATTCCCCAAGGCTATTGTGGCCGCCGGCCCAGTTTCGCTCCCAACCACCTGGCCCCGGCAGCGGAGCAGAGATGACGAGCTGATCGGTGCCGGTCCCGGTGGCGAGACCCGCCGATTGCAAGCTCGGCATCCGAAGATCGAGCAACGCTGTGCTCTTGCCTTCGGTCACCATGGTTGCGGCCCGGATCAGACAGGCGGCGGTGCAAGGTTGATTGACAAAGACCAGCAGCACGATGGTCCCGGAGCCTGCGGCATCAGGCAGGACTTCAACGGCTTCA
>NZ_JBUDPI010000031.1:0-19495 GCF_054919635.1 Halochromatium sp.
TGTACACGATCATGCTCACCGGACGCACCGACAACATAGACCTGGTCTATGGTCTGGAGGCCGGCGCCGATGATTTTGTGCCCAAGCCCTTCGATGCTCAAGTGCTGCGCGCCCGACTGCAGGTCGGCATCCGCATCCTCAGCTTGGAAGACCGCCTCAGCGAGCAAAACCACCACCTAAAACAACAACGAGACGCGCTCAACCAAGCCTACGAGCAGATCCAAAACGACCTTGCCGCCGCAGCACGCATTCAGCGCGATCTGCTGCCGATATCGAGCAAGCCAATGGCACCCCTTGCCGGGGCCTGGCTCTTCTTACCGGCTGCGCACGTCTCAGGTGACAGCTTCAACTTCGTGCCACTCTCAGACCAGCTGATTGGCTTCTATCTGCTGGACGTCTCCGGCCACGGCATCCCAGCAGCGCTGATGTCGACCGGGGTCAGCCACTCGTTGGTTCCCTTAAGCGGCATCGTCGGCCTACCCGAAGACTATCTCGATCCTGGACATCTGCTCGCCAAGCTCAACCGAGAGCTTTGCCGCCCCGCCGGCGAGATGACCAATTACGCCACGATGATCTACGGCGTCATCGATCGCTACAGCGGTGAAGGACAGATCGCCATTGCCGGCCATCCACCACCGATGATCCTGCGCCAGGGTGGTCGGATCGACATCCTCGATACCGGCGGTCTCCCCGTTGGCATGTTTGACCAGGCTGACTACGATAACCAAACCTTCGCGCTTGGCGCCGGCGACCGTATCATCCTCTATTCCGACGGCATCACCGAATGCTTCGATGCCACTGGTCGCGCATTCGATCTCGAGCGATTCCAAACGGCCTTGTTGGCCCAGGCAGAGGCGCCTGCAACCGTTGCCCTCGAGCAGCTGGAAGCCCAAATCAGGGCCTGGCGGGGAGCGGCCCCATTCGATGACGATATCTCGCTGTTCATGATCGAACGTCCGCTTAACCGAGCGAGCTCAGCAAACAGCCCGGAGTCGAGTCCTCACTGACCGCATCGACGCAGTCAAAAAACCCGATCGGAGCGCCAGCCTCATGTCTATGATCAGGATCGAGATCGACAGCAACCCACACGATATGGCGTGGCATGAGAGCGTCCAAAGCAGCTTCGAAGCCCTGGCCGTCGAGGCCGGCATCGACGGACTGGAGCGTATCCTATTGCCGATGGCGGTCGTCGAGGCCGTCAACAATGTGATCAAGCACGCCTACCTATGGACGACCGGCCAACCCATCCTGCTCGAGGCTCACCACAGCGGAGGCGTACTCAAAGTCGAGCTTCGTGACCAAGGGCTACCGATGCCGCTACCTCTACCTTCCGGTGAGATCGTTGACGAGAGCGCAGAAAGCGGCCGCGGCTGGAAGATCATTCGCGCCGTCTTCCCAGATGTACACTATGAGCGGATCGGTGGCGAGAACCTGCTTAGGCTCGCGCGGCCACTCGGAGACAAGCCACTCGGAGACCAGACTGAGCACGGCAGCCCTGATCAGGCATCAGCCGCACGCCCCTCATCACAACCTTAACCAGGCGCGGAGAGCCAAGCATGAACGTACAGCATCAACAAACCCGCGGCGTCGACGTCGTCTCGCTGCCGCAGCGCCTCATCATGGCCAATGCAAGCGATGTCCGCAGCGAGCTGAAGACCATCATCGAACAGGGCGAAGGGCGCATGGTGATCGATCTTTCAGCAACCGAGTACATGGACTCGAGCGGACTCGCTGCCATTGTCTCGGCATTACAGGCCGCTCGCACCAAGCAAGGCGACGTCTACCTCGCCTATTTGAACGACACCTTGCGCGCACTGTTCGAGCTGACGCAGCTTCACAAGATCTGCCAGATCTTTGACGACACCGAGAGCGCGGTGGATGCCTTTTTTCTGGCGGAGAACAAGAGCTGAATGACACTAGCCCAGACGGCAGGGGAGGGCAGCGAGACTGACACCAGCAGCCGAGTAGCTCCAGGATAGGATAGCGTCACCAGATCGTCGTCCGCCCAATACTCTCAGCAATAAGCGCTCACAGCACTAAGCGCTCGCAGCAACACGCGCTCACAGCAACAAGCACTTGCCGCAATCAGCCACCCTATACTCGTCCTCGTAGCCTATGAGCTCTGACACACCCGATCATGCTGAGGCTGCGCCCTTGACTTCAAGAGGACGCACCGCCGAGCCGTCGGCGGCAAAGCAGTTCCCGACCGAAACAGAATCCTGTCCGGGGGTCAATGGCAACGCTGCCAATGATGAGCTCATGATGCACAGGCTGCGTGGCCGCGTCGAGCGCGTCATCAACGGTCAGCTGTGTGGTTGGCTATTCGACCCCGCAGCGCCCGACAAACGGCTTCATATCGAGCTCCTGATCGACGATGAAGTGAGCGCCGGTGGCATCGCAGATCAGCCCCGCGATGATCTCGCCAGTGCCGGCATCGGCGATGGCGCCCATGCCTTCGCGCTCACACTGGATGAGGGTCTGCTCGATGGCCAGCCACATGAACTCATCGTCCGCGCCGTCGACTCGGGCGAGCCTTTGCCGGGCAACCCGATCGTCTTCTGTGACACCAGCGATAAACAGACAGGCCCGCGCGTTCGCGGCCAGTTCGACCGCGTTGCCAACGACATTGCGCACGGTTGGGCATTTGACCCAGACAGCCCCGAGCAACGTCTGCAGATCGCCATCTACTGCCAAGATAAGATCGTCGGCCAAGGCAACGCCGATCGGTTCCGCCAGGATCTGCTCGATGCGGGGATTGGCGATGGCGCCTATGCGTTCGAATTGCAGATTGACCCAGAACAGAGCAAGAATGGCAGCGCAGCCTACAGCGCGCAGGTCGTCGATCACGAGACCTGGCTACCAGGGAGCCCAATGACACCCGAGCCTGAGCCATTGCCCATCTCCGAGCTTGAGACCGAGCTCAAGGCGCAGCCAGCAGTCGCCCAAACGCAAGAAGAAGACGCCTCTCAGCAGCCGCCAAGCCCGGAATCACCGTCGACTGAGCCAGTCGAAGCAGCGCTGCGCCCCGATAACCCACCGCAGCCAGCTTTCGAAAACACCCGAGATACGCGATTCTTCTTTCCATCCTCTGCCCACGCCGAGGCCTTGTCGCGGCTCTTCCTGCTCGCTCAGGATCGCAACATGGGCATTGGCCTGCTGACCGGCGAGATCGGCTCTGGAAAAACGCTCTTGCGTACACTTCTGTATGCTCGACTCACCGATAGCGAGCATCTGCGCGTCAGCATCGAGAACAGCTTGCTCGACTTCGACGGTCTCCTGCTCGAGATCCTGAGTCAGATCCAAGGCGAACGGCTCGCTGCAAGCAATTTCCCCGATCGCTACACGCGCCTTGCCGCCTTCAAGCGGCTGCTCTCAGAGCAGGTCGCCTCCCGCAATCGTCACTTGGTCATCCTCGTCGATGAGGCCCAGCAGCTCGCGACCGAGACGATCGAGGGACTGAAGGCCCTCACCAATATCGCCTCGGAGCGGCAGAACTTCCTGACCCTGATCCTTATCGGCCAGCCGGAGCTGCGCACCAAGCTCAAGCAACTGCCTCAGGTCGATCAGCGCATTAGCCTACGTTTTCACCTGGAGGGCCTCGACCGCGCTGAGACCGGCTACTACATCCGGCATCGGTTGCGAGTCGCCGGCTTCCGCGGTGAGCCACCAGTGACCGAGCACGCCGTCCAGCTGGTGCATCAAGCCACCCGCGGCATTCCACGCGAGATCAACCGCCTCTGTAAGCTAGCGCTTGCCCATCTCATCACCCACAACGGCGGTAAGCTTGACGAGGAGACGGTCAGTATCATCGTCGATGATCTACGCCGGCATGGCTCTCTAGAAGAGATCGCCAACGAGCTTTGAGCAAGAAGCTGGAGATTGGTGCCTCGCTGCGCCGACGCCAGTACGCCGGCGAGCAACAGCAGGAGCCCGGCGAATCAGCCTGGGATCTGCCTCGCGCTCGTTACGCTGGGAGCCAATCGCAAGCAGATGCCGAGCCGGCGAACGAACAACGACAGAGCGCTGATCATCCGGGCAATCGCCACCACGACCGGCAGCTGTCCTCAACCGATTGGTCACTCAAGACGGCCGAAGAGCCTGCGCTCGATGCCGACGAGGCTAGCGATCGACTCGGGCTGTCGCCTGTCTCCGAGCGTCGCGATGCAGAGAACAAGGGCCGATCGAATCCTAGCCTAGACCTTATGCGCCTGGCGCGCGGTCTCTGGCATCGCAAGTGGCTAGTGACGCTCATCATCCTAGCCTCAGTGGTCTTGTCCTTCTTGATGGTGCAGGCAATGCCACATGAGTGGCGTGCGACCACGACCCTGATGACCTCAAATAGCGAAGCCGTCCCACAGGAGGCCGATGCGCGCCGACCCGAGCCGCAGCACTATATGCTGCAAACCTTTGTCGACACCATCAAGCTTCCGACCTCACTCGACGAGACAATGCGGCGCGCCGGGATCTCGGTGATGCGCTCGACGCTCGCCTCTGCGATCTCGATTCAGCTCGACAACGCGTCGACGCTGTTGTCGATCAGCGTGACCTGGGATGATCCCCGGATGGCGGCTCGCATCGCCAGCACCGTCGCTGAGCTGTTCCTAGAGAACAGCTCCGAGATTCGTTTTCGTAGGATCAAAGAGCGCTATAACGAGTACAACGCGCAACTGCGTGAGGCGCGCTAGGACCTGCAACAGATCAACGAGCGCCTCCTCGATTACTCAGAGACGAACCAGATCTCGAGCCTCGACAACCAGATTGCAGCCCTTGTGGATCTGATCACCGAGACCGAGGCGAGCTATAACGCCAACCTCGCCAAGGTCGAGGCCCTGACTGCAGCCAAGGACCGCATCGCTGCCCAGCTCGAAGCCGAGCCAAGGATGGTCACGGCCGATTCACGCTACCGCAGCCGGCTCAATGAGCGTCTCGCGGACGCTCAGCGCGAGCTGCGAGAGGTACGGCGCCAATACACTGAGCGGAGCTCGAAGGTCATCGGGCTGCAGCATCGGATCGAGACCCTTGAGCAGCTGATCGCCGAGGGTGTCGGAGAAGGCACCTCGGATAAGGTCTACGAGACGAATCCGAAGCGCAACGAGCTACTCCTGCGCAAGCAGCACACCGATGATCAGCTCGAGATCGCCGAGGCCGAAGCCAATGCCCAGCGCAAGACGCTCGACGAATCGCGCTCAAGGCTAAGCCAGCTGGTGGCTGCGCAAGCAGGCTGGAAAACACTCAACTCCCAGAGCAAGGACAAGGCCCAGCTAGTCGATAGCCTGACTGCGCGACTCTCCGAGGTTCAGGTTGCGATGCGGCAAGTCAATTCCGGCTTCAGCATCCTCGAAGAAGCCAGCCCCCTGACACCCCCGAGCCGTCATTGCGCAAGCTCTTGATTGCCACTGGCATCATCCTAGGCGTTGGCGCCGCCCTGTCTGTTGCGCTGCTACTCGAGCTCTTCGACCCAGTTATGCGCACCGCGCGTTGCTCAGAACTTCACCGGCTGCGGTCTGATCCTTAGAGATCAGCCGTAAGGCCACGCGGCGTCGCCATTCGCGCTGTCGCTGTTACGATGGTTCCGAGATGACGTCTAGCCGGCCCCAGTGTCTTTCGCTCAGGCTACAGTGGCACCTGGGTCGAGCGTTTATTGGTCTCGAAGCTCGCCAAGTGCTGAATCAGAGGATCACCAGAATGTCGCTTTCATCGCGCTTATTCGCCTTTTTTCGCCCACTAGCCCTCGTCGTCTTGCTATTTGCCGCCCTGTTTTTTGTCTACTTCGGACTCTCCCCGGCGATTGACCTCCTGCCAGGAGGCATGGACCTACTCGTCGGCATCCTGTTAGGACTCTTCATCCTGATCTCGATCATCAGCACAAAGGGCAGCCACCGGCGGCGTTGAGAGGCCTATCAGGATAACCCTCGCGCCATTCAGCAGCGGCCGGCCGGTGCATACCGGCGCGACCGCCTTGATTGCGGTGAGAGGCTATTGCGGACGGTGCTTCAACGCGGCTTGGGCCGCTGCCAGACGCGCGACCGGCACCCGCGGACCCGAGCAGCTCACATAGTCGAGTCCAGCCTGGTCGCAGAACGCGATCGAGGCCGGATGTCCGCCATGCTCTCCACAGATCCCCACATGCAGATCCTTGCGTGCAGCTCGACCCCAATCGACGGCGAGCTGCATCAGCTTACCAACACCCTTCTCGTCAAGGACCTCGAACGGATTGTCGTGCAGCACGTCGGACTGGTTGTAGAGCGGCAGGAACTTATTCTCGGCATCCTCACGCGAGAATGAGAACACGGCCTGGGTCAGGTCGTTGGTGCCAAACGAGAAAAACTCGGCCTCCTCGGCGAGCGACTCAGCCCGCATGCAAGCGCGCACCACCTCGACCATGGTGCCGAACTTGAACTTGACCGGCTGACCATGCTTGGCCTGCACCTCGGCGTGCGCCTCGTCGACATAGGCCTTGACCCGCTTGAGCTCCTGCACCGTGCACACCTGCGGCACCTTGATCTGCGGCTGGATATCGATCCCGGCCTGGGCACATTCGGCCGCAGCCTCAAGGATCGCGCGCACCTGCATCTTGTAGATGTCCGGGAAGGAGATTCCCAGGCGCACACCGCGATGGCCGAGCATCGGGTTGGTCTCGTGCAGCGCGCGCACCTTGCGCAGCATCGCCTCCTTCTTCGCGATCGCCTCCTCGACCATCATCGGGTCCATCACCCGACGCACCGCATCGAACTCATCCCGCGCCTTCTCCGGCGTATGCAGCAGCCCCATCGAGCCGGCCAGCGCCGTCATGCCACGGGTCGCTCCGGCCAGCGCTCGCAGGTCGGCCAGGTCTTGCTCGAGCTGATGCTCATCGGGCAGGAACTCGTGGATCGGCGGATCGAGCAGCCGGATGGTGACGGGATTCGGCGCCATCACCTCGAACAGCTCGCGGAAATCCTGCCGCTGCAGCGGTAGCAAGGCCTCGAGCGCTGCATCGCGCTGCTCTGGGGTCTCGGCGACGATCATCTCGATCACCAGCGGCAACCGATCGGTCGCATTGAACATCCGTTCGGTGCGCGCCAGACCAATGCCCACTGCACCATACTTGCGCGCGTTACGGGCATCCTCGGGCGTATCGGCATTGGCCATCACCTTCAGCCGCGCCATCTCATCGGCCCATTGCAGCAGGGTCGAGAGCTCAGGCGTGAAATCCGGCTCCACGGTCGGGATCTCGCCCAGATAGACGCGCCCAGAGGAGCCATCGATGGTGATGGTGTCGCCCTCTTTGAAGCTGGTGGCGCCGACGATCGCCTCGCGCCGCGAGACATCGACACTGATGCCCTCAGCACCGGCGACACAGGGCTTACCCATGCCGCGCGCGACCACCGCCGCGTGCGAGGTCTTGCCTCCGCGCGCCGTCAGGATGCCCTCAGAGGCGAAGAAGCCGTGGATATCCTCAGGCTTGGTCTCCTCGCGCACCAGGATCACCTTCTGGCCCAGATCATGACCGAGCTGATGCGCCCGGTCGGCATCGAACACCGCGACACCAGCCGCAGCACCCGGCGAGGCCGGCAGCCCTTGCGCGACCGCCTCGACCTTGGAGCTGGGGTCCAGGCGCGGGAACAGCATCTGCTCCAAGCTGACCGGATCGATGCGCTGCAGCGCCTGCTCTTTACTGATCAGCCCCTCCTGCTCCATCTCGACCGAGGTGCGCACCATGCCGTGGGCGTTCATCTTGCCGTTGCGGGTCTGCAGGCAGTAGAGCACGCCGCGCTCGATGGTGAACTCGAAGTCCTGCACCTCGCGGTAATGCGACTCGAGCTTGGCGCGCAGCTCGGCCAATTCCTCGGCCATCTTCGGCATCTCGACCGTCAGCCGATCAAGCGGCTTCGGCGTGCGAATACCGGCCACCACATCCTCGCCCTGGGCGTTGATCAGATACTCGCCATAGAGCTTGTTCTCGCCGGTACCCGGGTTACGGGTGAAGCCCACACCGGTCGCCGAATCATTCCCACGGTTGCCGAACACCATGGTGCAGATATTGACCGCGGTGCCATTGGCCATCTCCGGGGTGATGTGGAACTGCTTGCGGTAATCCACCGCACGCCGGCCCATCCAGCTGTTGAAGACCGCCTTGACCGCGATCTCGAGCTGGACCATCGGGTCGGACGGGAACGGCTTGCCGGTCTGCTCCTCGACCACCCTCAGGAAACGCTCGCTCATCTCCTTGAGATCCGCCGCAGAAAGATCGACGTCTTGCTTGGCATGCGCCGCTTCCTTGACGATATTGAACTCGTGGTCGAAGGCCTCGTCGGGAACGCCCAACGCAACCTTGCCAAACAGCTGGATGAAGCGCCGGTAGGAATCGTAGCCAAAACGATCATCGCCGGTGGCCTTGATCTCGCCCTGCAGTGTCTCCTCGTTGAGGCCCAGGTTCAGGATGGTGTCCATCATGCCCGGCATCGACATCGCCGAGCCCGAGCGTACCGAGACCAGCAGCGGATTATCCGGGTTGCCAAACCCCTTGCCGGTCTTGCGCTCCAACGCCGCCATCTGGTCACGCACCTGATCCATCACGCCCGTCGGCAGGTGATGATCGGGCTGGTCCAGATAGGCCAGGCAAGCATCGGTGGTGATCACGAAGCCGGGCGGCACGTTGAGCCCAATCTGCGTCATCTCACACAGGTTGGCGCCCTTGCCGCCGAGCAGCTTCTTGTTCTTGCCATCGCCTTCGTCAAAGGCAAACACCCACTTGGTCGTCTCGGTCATGGTCTCAGTCCTCGGGTTGGGAACATCAATGCTCTCTATTTGAACGAGCACAGCCGCTGTTGGGAAGTGTCCGAAATCAACTGGTTTCAGAGTAGCGGGTCATCGTCCGCAATCGCCTGACCTTAACGAGTCTGACACCATTGAAAAATGGGACTCACTCCGACCCTTTTGTCTGCGCTCGCCACCAAACTGAATGCAAATCGCAAGCCACTCGCGACCAGCCCGCGCACGGCCGGGGGCGCAACCAGCAAGCAGTACGCTGAGCCTCGTCTCCTGGAAAGACCAGCCAACCACAGAGTCCACCGACTGGGGCCGAGCGCGCAACACGGCTTGCGCATCCGTGCCGCCCCTGATCAAGACTCGGCGATTCTGGGCCAACTGCTTGTTTCATCGTTGGTTTACCTGACTGCCTCTGCGTCATCCGCCGCTGATCGGTTTATACTGGCGCTCTTCACGCCCATCCGCTGACCGCCATCGCAGCAGGATCAGCGCAGCCCCTGACCAAGACACCGCATCAGCGCCACCTCAAGACGCGCAGGACCTCTGCCAATGTTGGATAAGACCTACGACCCCAAGACCATCGAAACGACCTGGTATCAGCGCTGGGAGCAGGCCGGCTGGTTTGCGCCAGACCTGAGCGCGGGCGCCAGTACCGACAGCCAGGGTGGTCAGGGCCGGGACGCTGCAGCGCCATTCTGCATCATGATCCCGCCGCCCAATGTCACTGGCAGCCTGCACATGGGGCACGGCTTCAACAACGCGATCATGGATGCCCTGGTGCGCTACCACCGGATGCGCGGTGAGCCCACCCTCTGGCAGCCGGGCACCGACCACGCCGGCATCGCCACCCAGATGGTGGTCGAGCGCCAGCTCGAGGCCGAGGGTAAGAGCCGTCATGACCTCGGCCGCGAGGCATTCGTCGAGCGCATCTGGAAATGGAAGGCCGAATCCGGCGGCACCATCACCCAGCAGCTGCGCCGGCTCGGCTCTTCGCTCGACTGGCAGCACGAGCGTTTCACGATGGACGAAGGGCTGTCCAATGCCGTTCTTGAGGTTTTTGTCAGGCTGTTCGAGGAGGGGCTGATCTACCGCGGCAAGCGCCTGGTGAACTGGGACCCGGTACTGCACACCGCGATCTCAGACCTGGAGGTCATCGCCGAGGAAGAGGCCGGCCACATGTGGGACCTCAAATACCCACTGACCAACGGCACCGGCGCGATGATCGTCTCCACCACCCGCCCCGAGACCATGCTCGGCGACTGCGCGCTCGCGGTGAATCCGGACGACGAACGCTACAAGCACCTGATCGGCGAGACCGTCGAGCTGCCGCTCACCGGCCGACGCATCCCGATCATCGCCGACGAGCACGCCGATCCGGAGCTGGGCACCGGCTGCGTCAAGATCACCCCGGCGCACGACTTCAACGACCACGCGGTCTGGCAGCGCCACCGTGACGAGACGCCGATCGCCGATCAGCCCCACGGCGGCCTGATCAACATCTTCACCATCGATGCCGCGATCCGCACCAATGCGCCCGACGAACGCGAGCTGATCCCGAGCGCCTATAGCGGTCTCGATCGCTTCGAGGCGCGCGAGCGCATCCTTGCTGATCTGAAGTCGCAGGGGCTGTTGGTGCAGGTGCGCGATCACCGCCTCCCCGTCCCGCGTGGCGACCGCTCCGGCGCCGTGGTTGAGCCCTATCTGACCGATCAATGGTATGTGCGCATCGAGCCACTCGCCAGGCCTGCCATCGACGCGGTCAAGGACGGGCGCATCCGCTTCGTGCCCGACAACTGGAAGAACACCTACTACGAGTGGATGCACAACATCCAAGACTGGTGCATCAGCCGCCAACTCTGGTGGGGCCATCGCATCCCGGCCTGGTATGACGACGAAGGTAACATCTACATCGGTCGCTCCGAAGCCGAGGTGCGCGACAAACACGGCCTGAGCGCTGACTACCCGCTGCGCCAGGACGAGGATGTGCTCGACACCTGGTTCAGCTCCGCACTCTGGCCCTTTAGTACCCTCGGCTGGCCCGAGCAGAGCGACCGCCTCGACGCCTTCTACCCGACCTCGGTGCTCATCACCGGCTTCGACATCATCTTCTTCTGGGTCGCCCGGATGATCATGATGGGCCTGAAATTCATGGACGATGTGCCCTTCCGCGACGTCTACATCCACGGCCTGGTGCGCGACGCCCAGGGCAACAAGATGTCCAAGTCCAAGGGCAATGTCCTTGACCCCATTGATCTGATCGACGGCATCGAGCTCGAGCCCCTAGTCGCCAAACGCACCAAGGGCATGATGCAGCCTCACCTGGCCGAGAAGATCGCCAAGCAGACGCGCAAAGAGTTTCCGGATGGCATTCCCGCCTTTGGCACCGACGCGCTGCGATTCACCTTCGCCGCCCTCGCCACCACCGGGCGCGACATCAAGCTCGACCTCGGCCGCGTCGAGGGTTATCGGAACTTCTGCAACAAGCTCTGGAACGCCTCGCGCTACGTGCTGATGCACACCGAGGGGCAGGACTGCGGCCAAGACATCGACAGGACGGCAGGCCAGCGCCCATCGACAGGTACGGACAGAGGTACGGGCACGACAGCGGCACAGCCGAGCCCGCAGCAAGCAAACTCGCCGGCCAGCACCGCGGACATCTCAGCGGCAACGATGGCGGACGAACATGGCGCGAGCCGACCTGCACTCGAGCTCAGCGCAGCCGATCGATGGATTCGGAGCCGATTGAACCGAACCGTCGGCACCGTGCGCGAGGCACTCGACGCCTATCGCTTTGATCTCGCCGCCCAGGCCATCTACGAGTTCACCTGGAGCGAGTTCTGCGACTGGTATCTCGAGCTCTCGAAGCCGGTCCTGACCAGCGAAACGGCGTCCGATGCCGCCAAGCGCGGCACCCGTTGGACCCTGGTACAGACCCTTGAGCGGCTGTTGCGCCTCACCCATCCCTTCATGCCCTTCATCACCGAGGAGATCTGGCAGAAGGTGCGGCCGCTCGTCAGCACCACCGACGGCAGCTCTGCGGGCAATGCCGACAACAACGCGGATCGCCGTACTGATGGTGACGGTCAGATCGCAACCATCATGCTCGCCCCCTACCCAGGGACCGACAGCACCCGTGATGATCCCGATGCCGAGGCCGAGATCGGTTGGGTCCAGCAGTTCATCCTCGGCGTGCGCCGCATCAAAGGCGAGATGAATATTGCGCCCTCGAAGCAGCTGCCAGTGCTGATCGCCAATGCCCACGAGCGCGATCTGCAATGGCTCGAGCAGGCCCGCCCCTACCTCGACTTCCTTGCACGCACCGAATCGGTCCGCTTGCTCGATGACGAATCGAAGGCGCCAGAATCGGCCATCGCGCTGGTCGGCGCGATGAAGATCCTGATCCCAATGGCCGGTGTCATCGACAAAGACGCCGAGCTCAAACGTCTCGATAAAGAGATCGCCAAGCTGAGCGCCGACATCGAGCGCATCGAGAAGAAGCTCGCCAACCCCAGCTTCGTCGACAAGGCGCCTGCAGCGGTGGTCCAGAAAGAGCGCGACCGAGCTGCCGATCAACAGGGAGCGCTTGCCAACCTCAGCCTGCAGCGGGAACGGATCACAGCGCTCTGACTCACCGCTCGGCCCTAGCCTGATAAGCCTGACACCATACATTCTCGCTTTGAACAAGCCAATTCTGGATACAATGATGTCTACATGAGTGACAATTTCAGGATATAAAGACATCATAGTATCCTGTTTAAACATGGGTCAGCTATCCCTACATTCGGCCACCGATGTCCAGCAAGCGTTATCCGCTTGGATCAAGGCTCGACGCAGGACCCTGAAGCTATCGCGCAACGCCCTTGCGATGGGCAGCACTGTACCGGCACCCACCATCAAGAAATTTGAAGCCACCGGACAGACTGGGGCACGAAAGGTATCCATGGGCAAGTTACCCGCCTCGAACAGCTTAGTCAGACCAAGCAACGACGTCCTGCTCCTGGCCTGTCAGTCGTGTCATTTTTCTCGCCCAATTGGCCTAAAACTTATCGTCATAGACGAAGCCACTGACATCCGCGCAGAGATGGCTCATTAGAGCTGACACAACCGGTGAAACGCATGCCGCGCGCAACCCTCTCACAACCTCCAATGCTTGCCACTGAAGCGAACCGGCTTCTGTCCACGGTAAAAGCGCGCGGCTTGGGTTGCCCAGCGACAGTAACGCTCGCGAGCCTCCGTGGTAGCGGCAACGATGGCAGGACTACGCTGCGCTGACGCCTCCACCCAACCGGTCGCCATCAAGCGCCTGAATGCCGCACGATCAGCCTCTGTAAGCTTCGTCATACCAATCCTTCAGCTCGGGACGTTTTCGACTCAGCTCAAAGAGCTCCAGATAATCCGCGATCAATTCCCAGTCGAGGGTTCGACGGGTCTGCGCGGACGTTTCGATCAGGAGTCGAATGTCGAGCCAATCAGCCGTTTCTCGACATGCGTCGTTAAACGCCGCCTGAATCTTCAGCCCGATGATGTCCTCGACCTGAACGACCGGCAGGGTCAACCCCTCCGCAACTTCAAGGCGCTCAGCTCGGGCAAGCATACTTAAGCTTGGCCCCCGAAAGGCATGCAATAGATCGATGCGTCCCAGGGACGCATCATCAGCGATATAGTGAGAGACATTCTCGCTCTGGAAGGCACGTTGGTAGCCGAGACCAACCAAGATACGATCGGCGCGATCAAGATCTGCTAACATCAGGATGAAGTCTAGGTCCACCGTCGCCCGCTGCACACCGCGCATGGCCATCGCAAAGCCTCCAATCAGTGCGTAGCTGACCCCAGCGCTGTCGAGAGAACCGCAAACCTGCCGAATCACGCGAAGAAAATCCATAGACCCAATCTGCCGTTCAGGGAGCCCAAGCGCTTACCCAAGCACAGAGCCGCGCTCCGGATCGAAGAGCTCGATCCAGTGCAAGACAGGTCTATCAGCGGCAGCGGCCAGGTGCGTCTGACAGCCGACGTTGGCCGTTGCGAGCAGCGCCGGAGCACCCGCCTGCAGGGCCTCGAGACGATCGGCCTGCAGCCGCTTCGACAGCTCGGCCTGCAGGATCGAATAGGTACCGGCCGACCCACAGCAGCTATGTGAATCCCGCACCGGGGTTAGCTCGAAGCCGACGCCCGTTAGCAACGCCTCAACTCGGCCCATCAGCCCTTGGCCGTGCTGCAGTGTGCAAGGTGCATGGAAGGCGATCCGCTTCGGCAGATCACGCTCGAAGGGACTCGGCAATCCGGCCAAGTCCTCAGCGCTGATCAGTTCGCTCAGATCGCGCGCCATTGCCGAGACCCGGGCCGCCTTAGTCGCATAGCTCGGGTCATCGCGCAGATGCCAACCGTAATCCTTGACCACCGCGCCGCAGCCGCTCGCAGTGATCAGGATCGCCTCAGCCGGCATTTGCTTCGGATCGCTCGGCTCGATCTCCGGCCACCAGGCGTCGATATTGCGGCGCATGAAGCGCTTAGCCTCGTCGGGCGCGGCCAGGTGCTGGCTGATCGCACCGCAGCAGCCGCCACCGAGAGGCTGAACAACCTCGATGCCAAGCGCGGCGAGCACGCGCCTCGCCGCCAAGACTGTCGCCGGCGTCAGCGCAGGCTCGACGCAATTATCCAGCATCAACACCCGCCTGGATGCAATGCCGTCCTGCGTTTCCGTCGCCTCAGCTGCAGTCTCAACTGCAGCACTCCTAGCGCCAATAGCAGGCTCAGACTCAGGCGCAAGTGCGCCTCTGCCTGGTGCGTTGGAGCGAACAGATGCACGCATAGCAGCGCCCGCAGCGCCACCAGAATCCGCGCCATTCCGCTGCGGCCAGCGCGACAGCGCAACCGGCACCTTGTCGCGCAATGTCCCCGGCAGCAGCGGTCGCAGCCATTGCCCAATGCGCAGTAGCGGCACGAACCGGCTCGGATAGGGCAGCACCTTGCGCAGACCCCAGCGCATCAACCGCTCATGCATAGGGCGCGGCACCAAACGCTCGATCCGCTCGCGGCCGATCTCAACCAGCTTGTGGTACTCGACCCCGGAGGGACAGGTCGTCTCGCAGTTCAGGCAGGTCAGACAGCGATCAAGATGCTGCTGGGTCGTACGAGTCGGCGCCTCACCCTCGAGCGTCAGCTTCAGCTGATAGATGCGCCCGCGTGGGCCGTCCAGCTCATCGCCCAAGAGCTGGTAGGTTGGGCAGGTGGCGGTGCAGAAGCCGCAGTGTACGCAGCTGCGCAGGATGCGATCGGCCTCGCGTCCATCAGAGGTCGCCAGCAGGGCAGGGATCAGTCGCGTCTGCATGCTTGACTCACCGGAACAGCCGGCCGGGATTGAAGATGCCCGCTGGATCAAAGGCCTGCTTCAGATTCCGATGCAAGCGCAATGCGACAGGACTCAGCGGCGCGAAAACGCCCTTACTCGGCAGCCGAGCACTCGCTCCGGGTGGCATTTCGGCGGTTGTTCCTGGGCCCGTTTCAGTGCTCGATCCGGCGCTCGCTTCGATGCTCGAGCCAGCATTCAAGCCAGCGCGAAACAGGGTCGCATGACCACCTGCCGCTGCAGCCCAGGCGCGAACCGCCGCGGCTGACGCCCCAGATCCAATCTCATACCCGCGATCAGCTCCGATGACACCCCGAGCGGCGCCCGAATGTTTAGCCCCAGTTCCAGCATCCCCCAGCAACTCATCATCAAAAAGGGTCTCGCGACGCAGCCAGCGTAAAGCACCGCCCCATTCGATCAGGTCAACGTCCGGAATCGCATCCGCCGCCGTTGCTGGCGGCACCGAGACGCGCCACAACGGTTCTTCACCAGCGAAACACCCCAGCTGCTGCTCACGCACCGCGGTCCAGAAGGCGTCGGCGTCCGCGGGCTCCATCAGCGTCCCACCGAGAATCCGCTGCGTCTCGCTCAGCGCCTCCTCGCTCCCAGCGACCCGCACATGTAGCCGGCCGTCGAGCCAGACCGTACCGGTGATCGGCAGCGCCTGCCCGGCCCAGCGTTGCATCAGCTCCAAGGCGCTCGCCTGATCCTGCTCTTGCACCAACGTGATTCGCCCCGGCACCCGCGGCATCACCTTGATCGAGACCTCCAGCAGCACGCCAAGCACCCCGAGCGAGCCCACCATCAACCGCGACAGATCGTAGCCGGCCACGTTCTTCATCACCCGGCCGCCAAACTCCAGTATCTCGCCCTTGCCATTCAGCATCCGCACACCGAGCACCGCGTCGCGGACGCTTGCCGCGTAGGGTCGGCTTGGTCCCGAAAGACCGGCTGCCACCATCCCGCCAATCGAGGCCCGATCGCCGAAATGCGGCGGCTCGAATGGCAACTCCTGCCCGTGCTCGGCCAGCACCGCCTCAACCGCGCCCAGCGGCGTGCCAGCTCGTACCGTGATCGCCAACTCCGTCGGTTCATAGGCAATGACACCGCGGTGGACCGAGCAATCTAATTCAGCATCAGCCTGCACCGGATTGCCATAAAAGGCCTTGGTCTTGCCGCCGTGGAGCGACAGCGCAGTCCCCGCCGAATGCGCCGCATTGACTTGCTCGACGAGGGACTGCTCGGCGTTTGTATCCAAGATGTCACTCATTGAAATTGAAGAGCCAGCTCAAAACCTTGGCAGCTCGGGAAACCTGAGCTCGCCATGATGGACGTGCATGGCGCCGAATTCCGCGCAGCGATGCAAGGTCGGCACCGCCTTGCCTGGATTTAGCAGACCTTTTGGGTCAAAGGCCGCCTTGACTGCATGCATCTGCGTCAATTCCGCGCGATTGAACTGCACGCACATCTGATTCAGCTTCTCGACGCCCACGCCGTGCTCACCGGTCACGGTGCCACCCACCTCAACGCAGAGCTCGAGGATGGCGCCACCCAGGGTCTCCGCCTTCTCCAGCTCGCCGGGGTTGTTGGCATCGTAAAGGATCAATGGGTGCAGATTGCCGTCGCCGGCATGGAAGACATTCGCGACGGCTAACCCGTACTCAGCCGACAGTTCAGCGATCCGATTCAACACCGGCCCGAGCTCACGGCGCGGGATGGTGCCGTCCATACAGTAGTAGTCCGGCGAGATGCGCCCCACTGCAGGAAACGCCGCCTTGCGCCCTTTCCAGAAGCGCAGGCGCTCAGCATCATCGGTTGCCGTACGCACATCGGTGGCGCCGGCGCCGAGCAGCAGCTCACGCACCCGCATCACATCTACCGAGACCTCGGCATTGAAGCCATCGAGTTCACAGATCAGGATTGCCGCAGCATCTACCGGATAACCGGCATGCACAAAGGCCTCGGCCGCGCGAATCGCCGGGTTGTCCATCATCTCGAGCCCGGCGGGAATGATGCCTGCCCCAATAATCTCAGCGACCGCCGCACCGGCCCGCTCGACGCTGTCGAACGACGCCAGCACCGCTTGCGCCCGCTCCGGCTTCGGCAACAGCTTCACCGTCACCTCGACGATGACTCCCAGCATCCCCTCGGAGCCCGTCATCAACGCAAGCAGGTCCAGCCCCGGCGAATCCAGCGCCTCGGAGCCCACCTCGAACAGCTCGCCCTCGACGCTGACCAGCTTCAGCTTCAGGATGTTGTGCACCGTGAGCCCGTACTTCAGGCAATGCACTCCACCCGAATTCTCGGCCACATTGCCGCCGATCGAGCAAGCGATCTGCGAGGATGGGTCTGGTGCGTAATACAGCCCATGCGGTGCCGCCGCCTCGCTAATCGCCAGATTGCGCACGCCTGGCTGCACGACGGCACTGCGATTCGCCGGATCAATGCCAACGATCTGATTGAACTTCGCCAGCGAGAGCAACACCCCATCGGCCAACGGCAGCGCGCCGCCTGAGAGCCCGGTCCCAGCCCCTCGCGCCACCACCGGCACCTCCAGCCGATGGCAGAGCCGCATGATCGCCTGGACCTGCTCCACCGTCTCCGGCAGCGCCACCACCAACGGCCGCTGCTGAAAGGCGCTCAACCCGTCGCACTCATAAGGCGCCAGCTCAGCCTCCGTCGCCAGCACGCTCGCCGCAGGCAATAGACGCCGCAGCTCGGTGATGATCTCGGGCTTTGGATTCAGCGGGCGTTCGTCTGGGATTCTGGACATCGGTTTCTCGGGGAAAATACGTATAGCTATCCTTGCGATCCATCAGGATGGCGCTGACGGTGGCACCGAGTCACGAGAGCTCCCCTTATCACCTAGCAGAAGCGGACAACCGCTCATACACCTCAGTCAAGGTCTCATCACCACCCACATTGCCGGGAAAGATCACCACCGGCAGATTCGGGAAGCGTGGATGATCCTCCGGGCAGCGCACCACCGAACAGCCCGCATGCACCTGGCCCAGCACCCGTGCCGTGCGCAATGCCAACGCCTTGCTCAAGGTATCGTTCGACGTGATCCCTCCCTTGCTGATCAGAAAGCCGATGTCAGCCGGCAATGCTTGGCCAATCTTCACCAACAGATCCGCTACCCGATCACCAAAGGCTAGACGCTCGGCCTTGGTCGCAAACTGCCGCTCTCCGCGGCTGGTATAGAGGACGACACCGCGGCCTTCGCCGATCGCCGCTTCTACCGCAATGATCAGCTCGGCAACCAGCGCGTCAACCGCCCGAGACTGCGCTTGATCCCAATTAGGACCCAGCGCATTCGCCGCGTCCGTTGCGTCAAGCCGAGCCAAATCGGTCTCCAGCCCAACATCTGTCTGATCGAGACCCTCTAGATCGCTCTCCAGCCCAGCCACGCTGGTCTCATCAAGCCGATCCAGATCGATCTCCAGCCCAACCGCATCCGTCTCCGCCAACAGATGCTCCAACTGCCGCGTCGACTTACCGACATGCGAGCCCATCAGCACCACGCCCGGCCGGCCGCCGCGCACAAAGGCCGCCATCTCCGCCGCCGGCACCGGCTGTGGCGGCAGCTCCGCCAACGCCGTCAACAAACTCGCTGCACTCCGGAACAAAAACCGCTTGCCCTGCCCTGCGACCGCCATGACCTGCCGCGCAAAGCCATTCAGATCCGCCTGCTCCTCCGCATCCACCGCGCAACAGCGATCCCCCTCCAAGCGAATCAACCGCCCCTCCAAATTGCCACGCACATCCGCCAGCGAAAACCGCTCCACCTCCGCTGCACTGATCCGCCCACCCGTCTTCTCCTCGACATAATCCGGCAGAAACGCCGTGCGGAAACCAAACACCGAATCCCGCGCGAACTCCGTCTCATGCACCGGAACCGGCTCGCCATCGACAATGAGATAGTGCACCCCGTCCCGCGTCACGCGCCCGCCCTCAAAGAACGCCGGCACCAGAAAATGCGCATGGAACGGCCCCAACTCGTCCGCAATCACATCCGTCTCCACCGGATAATGACCACGCAAGGTGCTATCGGAGCGACTCACCACCACCGGCTGAACCGGCTCCCCTGCCTCTTCCATCCGCGCCAACGCCGCGCGCAGATTCACACAGATCTCCCGCGTCACCGTCGCCGCCAAGGTCGCATCCATCCCGCGCGTATTGCTCAACACAAAGAACAGCGGCGACGCATCCCGCAGCCCCTCCAACAGCGTCTCCACATCCCAGCGCGTCAGCAACAGACACCCATGCACCGTCTGCGAGCCCGTCGGGTCATCATCAATCGCAATAATCTTGGTCACAGGTTCAGCCATATCTCGACCCAGTCAGACTCTATAAGGCGCCAATCAATCCAGATGTCTGCTTAGACCACTCAAAGCC